>CAZTWE010000081.1:0-8648 GCA_964617165.1 uncultured Ruminococcus sp. | reverse complement strand
TGAGAGTTCTTACAGTTTCCACCATAAAAGGTGCTTCAAGTATGTTTTTCATTTTGGAATTACCTTTCATTATGTAAATATTTATTGTCAAATCCTTATCTTTTTGAAAGAACTTCAGCTTCGTATTTATCTACAGCTTCCATCCATTCCATGCCTACGGGTGCGCCGACTCTTCTGCAATATTCGTCAAACACGTCACCGAAGGGGAAGGTTTTAAGCTCCTCGGAAACCGCGAGCATCCTGGTGTAATTTGCAGCATCCTGGTAAGCTGCAAGCTCCTTTGAGGGATTGAGAAGCGCGGAAAGCAGAGCCTTCTGCATGTTTCTGCCGCCTACTACCCAAGCAGCGATACGGTTGATCGATGCATCGAAATAGTCAAGAGCGATGAACACTCTGTCAAGCGCATCGTTTCTTACTATCTCCTTTGCTATTTCCTTAGTCTCGTCATCAAGAATAACAACGTGGTCGGAATCCCAACGTACCGCACGGGTAACGTGAAGAGCTATCTTTTCATTAAAGAGCAGAAGCGAGGATATTTTATCGGATACCACCTCGGTGGGGTGATAGTGGCCGTTATCCATAAGGGGTGTTATGCCTGCCTTTGTCGAATATGAGAGGCAGAACTCAGCGGAGCCTACGGTGTAGGACTCAAGGCCTATACCGAATACCTTGGACTCAAGGGTAACGTAAACCTTGGATTTATCGTAGGGTATGGAAAGTATCTCGTCAAGCGACTGTTTAAATCTTGCGCGAGGGCCGAGTCTGTCCTGGGGTATCTCCTTAAATCCGTCGGGAATCCAGAAGTTGATAACGCAGCTCTCACCCGTTTCGTTTGCAAAATACTCTGCAATTTTAAGGCATGCCTTACCGTGCTCTACCCAGAACTTGCGTGTTGCCTCGTCGGGAGAGGAAAGAGTAAGATTGTCTTTTACGTTGGGATGCGCGAAGAAAGTGGGGTTGAAATCTATTCCCATTCCTCTTTCCTTTGCGAACTCTACCCATTTTGCGAAATGTTTGGGCACAAGCGCATCTCTGTTTGCGTATTCACCGTTCTCAAAAATTGCGTAGCAAGCGTGAAGATTAAGCTTCTTCTTGCCGGGTATAAGCGAAAACGCCTTGTCGATATCCGCCATAAGCTCTTCGGGTGTGGTTGCCTTGCCGGGATAATTCCCCGTTGTCTGAATACCGCCCGAAAGTGCCTCCCCTGAGTCAAATCCCGTTACGTCGTCTCCCTGCCAGCAGTGAATTGACACGGGTACGTTCTTCAGCGTTTCAATTGCCGCATCGGTATCTATGCCGATGGCTTGGTATTTTGCCTTTGCGATCTCGTAGCTAGTCATAAGTGCTTACATCCTTTCTTCATTACGCTTTATTTCTCATCATTTGTATTTTGATATTTCCGATAGCCGTAGCCTCAATAGGAAGCGCGACGACCTTTTTGCCTGTGTATTTCTCGGTCAGCTCGTTGAGATAACCGTTCTTTGCACCACCGCCGACAACGTATATCTCGGAATACTCAACGCCCGTATTGCTCTCCATATCGCGTATTGCTTCACCGTAGCAATACCCGAGACTGAGATACGCAGCCTTAAAGTAATCCGACATCTCGCGGGGAAGCTTCTTTCCGTTACCGAAAAGATATCTGTCTATCGCGCTCTTCATGCTGTCGGGCGCGATGAACATCTCGTCATTAACGTCAAAGGTCTCGCCAAAGCTGCTTTCCTCGGCAAGCTTGACTATATCACCGTAAGACATGTCGGGGCAAAGCTCCGAGCGCAGGCTCTGAACTATCCACATTCCCGTGATGTTCTTCTGATATCTGTTGTAATGCACTCCGCCCTCGTTTGAGTAGTTGGACTCGCGGCTCTTCTCATCGGTCAGGGCAAACTGCGTTTTAACGCCGAGCAGCGACCACGTACCCGAGGATATGTAGGGCGAGTTTGTTCTCATATCTATAGCTTCAACCGCACTTGCCGTATCGTGAGTTGCGCAGAGCACAACGTCAAGATCACCGCCGACACGCTTTGCAATATCGCTCTTCAATCTGCCGACGAGCGTGCCCGGCTCGTAAAGAGTTGCATCAAGCGCGATCGGCAACCCGAGGCAGGACCATATCTTTCTGTCGTACCTCATTGATACGGTGTTTATCATGCCTGTTGTGGTTGCGTTCGTTATCTCTTTTTTCTTGTTTCCGGTAAGCTTATACATAAGATATTCGGGGATCATGAGAAAATCGGTTGCATCGTCCAACCTGCCCCACAGCTTATCTACGTAAAGCTGATATATGGAGTTGAATTTCTGGAACTGAATTCCCGTGTGCTCATACAGCTCCTTAAAGGGGATGAGCGAATGAACCTCGTCTATCACAGCATCCGTTCTTCCGTCACGGTACGCGTATACAGGGCGTATCTCCTCGTCCTCTCTCATTATAACGTAATCAACGCCCCACGTATCGATAGAGAGGCTCTCGATTTTCGGGAACTTCTTAAAGGATTTTTCTATTCCGTTCACAACCTCTTCAAAGAGCCTGTCAACGTCCCACACAAGATGCCCGTCAACACTGTCCATCCCGTTCGGGAAGCGGTAGGTCTCCTCGGTCTGCAACACACCGTCCTTCATATAACCCACGATATGTCTGCCGCTCGATGCACCTATGTCGATTGCAAGATAGTATTTCATATAAGAATTCCTTTCTTATTTTATATACACCCTTATTTTAACATAGCGTTCATACTATAACAAGGTTTAAAATTATGCAAAAAACTGTCCTCTTTTAATATTTGTCTTGATTTTACAATAATAATATGTTAAAATAGGTACGAAATGTACAAAAACGAATGCGGAGGTGTTTTGCATGGATGAATTTCTTTTAAGTCAGATATCTATGATAAGCGAAGAGGAAGAACGCATACTTTCGGGCATTCCGCTTGACCGCGAGCTGTACACGTCTAACAGTGATTTCGTTGTCAGCTCGGATAAAATGACGGGTGGCATGCGCGATATAACCGTAAGAACGCACACGCGGTACACAAGCTTTCCCCTGCACCGCCACAACTACCTTGAAATGATGATAGTTTTATCGGGAAACATAACTAACCACATATCAGGTGAGACCATAACCCTCGGTGAGGGCGATATACTCATACTCAATAAACACGTTTCCCATTCGATAGACAGAGCCGAGACCCCCGATATAGGCGTCAACATCATACTGTCGGATAATTTTATGGACTCGCTATCCAAGGAGCTTGCCGAGACGGTATTCTCCGAGCTTGCGGAGCAAAATGCGAAGTCTGACGGGAGTGGAATATACCTTTGCTTTTCAACCAAAGGCAACAAGCAGATATCAAACATCATAGAAAACCTGCTCTTTGAGCTGCTTGAATACTCCTCGGATATGCAGATTTTGCGATATACCACAGCTTTGCTGTTCGACTATCTTTCGCGGAATTCGGGCACGCTTTTGCGCATTGCCTCGCGCCTGCCTGACAGAGACGGAATGAGAAAATCCGCGATACTCGGCTACATACGCTCAAATTACCGTACCGCAACCTTAAAAGAGCTCTCCGAGCTCATCTTCCTGTCAGCGCCCTATCTTTCGAAGATAATAAGCGAATATTTCGGAAAAAGCTTCAAGGAGCTGCTTTTCGAGGAGCGCATGGCAAGAGCAACCGAGATGATCAAAAAAACAGGGCTTCCGATAGGCGATATCATAAACAGCGTCGGCTATGAGAATGAATCCTACTTTCACCGCGAATTCAAGCGCAGAACGGGAAAAACACCTCTTTCTCTCAGAAAAGAGGTAAAATAAGCCTTAAAATAACGCAAAAATATAGAAATTTGGCGTTCCCTATTGAAAAAGCTTTGTAATGATGTTAAAATAGTATGAGGTGCGCGTATTTTACAGCACATCAATAAACAAAAAGGAGACAAATGTATGCAGAAAATTATTTGCAAAAAGGTTTACGACACAGCTACCGCATCCGTGCTAAAAAAGGTAGTGTCGGGTACTTTCGGCGATCCTGCAGGATATGAGGAGACCCTCTACGTTACTCCCGACGGCTTCTACTTCCTTTACACCAACGGCGGAAACGAGTCCAAGTATCAGAAAGAGGATATCAAGAGAATGTCCAAGGCTGCCGCTGACAAGTGGATAAGCGAGAGCTGAGACAGCATGGGGCGGTGAATTCGGGCAAGCACAGCTGAAATGCCAAAGCCTACCCCCCCACCTCCCCCAAACGTTCGTTATAATTCAATAAATTTAAGATATATAAAGAGGATATAGCAATGGGAAAGAAGAAAACAGAAAGAATTTTCACAAACGTAAACAACATCAAGGAATATCTTGACGTTCTTAACAGCCACGGAGATAAAACGCTTTACCGTTGGCCCGTAGGCAAGGAATATGCATCTATCAGCTATCACGGCTTCTATGAAAAGGTCATTGCCATTGCAAAGGGCTTTACCGCTGCGGGACTTGACGGAAAATGCATCGCAGTCATCGGTGAGACCTCCGTTGAATGGGTTGCTACATATCTTGCGACTCTTGCTGTCGGCGGTGTTATAGTTCCCATTGACAAGGAGCTTGACGTATCCGCGATAGAGGGCTTCCTCGAAACTGCCAATTCCGAGGCTATCGTTTACAGCAAGTCCTTTAACACAAAGCTTGCAGGACTTGCCGAGGATCATCCCACAATAAAGCTGCTCATTCCCATGGACAGCACGCAGGAAAGAAGCGATAAGGTGATTCCCCTCGATCAGATAATTGCCGACGGTGAGAGTACTGCCTTTGACGTAACCGAGCGCGCCACAGACAAGCTCGCGGTAATGCTTTTCACCTCAGGTACAACCGGCACAAGCAAATGCGTTATGCTCTGTGAGCGCAACGTATGGAGCACTGTCAATTCCGCATGCGCAACCGTAGAATTCTTCAAGGAGGACACGATAGTTTCCGTGCTTCCCCTGCACCACACCTACGAGCTTGCGGTAATGCTCTCCGCGCTCAACTACGGTATGGAGGTCGGCATCAACGATTCTCTTCTTTCCCTTATGAAAAACTTTGCGGAATACAAGCCTACGGGTCTTGTACTTGTTCCTCTGTTTGTAAATACGATGTACAACAGGATAATGAATAAGGCTGAAAAATCGGGCAAGCTCGGAAAGCTTAAATTTGCAATGAAGCTTTCGAATTTCCTGCGTTTCTTCGGTATAGATCTGCGCACAAAGTTGTTTGCCGAGGTACTCGGTGCGTTCGGCGGCAGACTTAACAAGATAGTTTGCGGAGGTGCACCCCTCAACCCTGAGATGATGAAGAATTTTGAGACGTTCGGTATCACTATCGCTGAGGGCTACGGCATTACAGAGTGCTCGCCTCTCATTTCCGTAAACCCCTATTACAATCTGAAGAGCGGCTCCGTAGGTCCTGCTGTTCCGAGCTGTACCGTTCGTATTGACGGTGGAACAAAGAACGACAAGGGCTTCACTGAGGGCGAAATACAGGTAATGGGCGATAACGTAATGCTCGGCTACAAGAGCGAGGAAGAAAATGCAAAGGCATTCACCGAGGACGGATGGTACAGAACAGGTGACGTAGGATATATGGACGAGGACGGATATATTTATATCACCGGCAGACTCAAATCGGTTATCGTGCTTGAAAACGGAAAGAACGTATTCCCCGAGGAAATAGAGGAATATCTCGAAAAGATAGCGGACGTCGGCGAGGTAGTTGTCGTAGGCAGAAAGGCTGAGGATAACGAAACCGTCAAGCTCACAGCTATAGTTTACCCCAGCACTGACATATACGGTGAGGTACCCGACACCGAGCGTGCGCATAAGGCTATCTATGAGAAGATAGTAGAGATGAACAAAAAGCTCCCGACGTTCAAGCAGGTAAGAGAGCTTGAAATACGCACGGAGCCGTTCGAAAAGACCACGTCAAGAAAAATAAAGAGACATCTCGTAAAATAAGATTATATGAAGATACATTATAAGGTAAACGATAACACAAGTATAGACATTAAGGAGCGACGTGAGTCCGATGTTGAGTTTTACGATATTTCCATAAAATTCGACACGCCTACCGTTCCCTCGCCTATCAAATTCAGCTTCAAGCCCGAAGTTCACGACCTTTATTCGGTCTTTTCCCCTGCGGCAGACGGCAGGCGAAATCTTGAACCCTCATGGCGTACAAACAAGGTTTCAGCACGGCTCGCTTTCAACGCGCCCGTAATTTCAGCCATCACACGAGAGGGGCTAAACGGTATAACCCTGGCACTTTCCGATGCAAAGATACCGACAGAGCTTTCGGTCGGTATGATAGAAGAAACCGGCGGTCCTATCTGCTCGGTAACGCTTTTCTCCTCTCCGATATCAAAAACCGTCAGCTTTTCGGTGACGCTGCGCGTTGACCGCCGCCGTATCCGCTATGAGAGAGCTATTGCGCACACCGTTGATTGGTGGGAGCATACCTGCGGCTATACCCCCGCACCCGTGCCGAATTATGCCACTCTTCCGATGAACTCCGCTTGGTACAGCTACCATCAGGAAATCGACGTAGAAGACATTATATCCGAGTGCGAGCTGTCAAAGCCGCTCGGCATGCAGACGCTTATTCTTGACGACGGCTGGCAGACGGAGGATATTGCGCACGGCTACGCGTACTGCGGTGACTGGCAGCTGTGCAAAAAGAAAATCCCCGACATGCGCGCATTTGTTGACAGGGTACACGCTATCGGAATGAAGTTTATGCTTTGGTATTCCGTGCCTTACGTCGGTATACACAGCGAGGCTTTCGTAAGATTTCGCGATATGCTTCTCGACTATGACGAGAAGAAAAAATGGTTCTGCCTTGATCCGAGGTTCCCCGAGGTAAGAAAATATCTGACGGATATTTACGTTACGGCTCTCAAGGAATGGGATCTTGACGGCTTCAAGCTCGATTTCATTGATGCATTTATTCTTACCTCAAGCTCTGCCGAGTACGGCAGCGGAAGAGACACCGAATCGCTTGAGGATGCGCTCGACATGCTTCTTTCCGAGGTATACACCTCGCTTTCTGCGATAAAGCCCGACATAATGATAGAGTTCAGGCAAAGATATATCGGCCCTACCGTGCGCAAATACGGCAACATGCTCCGCGTGCGTGACTGTCCTGCAGACCCACTGCTCAACAGATATGCAATAGCCGATCTCAGACTGACCTCGGGCAAAACGGCGGTACACTCGGATATGCTGCTTTGGAAATACGATGCTACGGTAGAGGAAGCGGCAACCGCGCTTGTTTCGGTGCTGTACTCTGTTCCGCAGATATCGATGAAGCTGAAGGCTCTTCCCGAAGAGCATCTCAGAATGTTGAAATTCTATCTGTCATTTATCGGGGAAAACAGAGACGTGCTTCTCTTTGGCTCATTTACTGCCGACAATCCCGAAACGCATTATTCGCGCATCAGCGCGTCAAATAACGGAAAGACAATAACCACGCTCTATGACAACCAGCTCGCGGCTGTACCCGATGACTTTACTTCTTACACGGTAGTCAACGGAACGGCATATACAGAGCTTGTTATTGATGCCGAAACCGATATTGCAGGCGAGGTTATTAACTGCATGGGCGAGCACGTCGGACGAGTTGACCTCAAACGCGGTCTCAACCGTGTCGGTGTTCCGAGATGCGGAATGGTAACTTTCAAAAAGGAGTAAGTATTTTCATGAAAAAAATAATTTTGGGTACGGATTGGTGGACTGATTGCGATGATGCCGTAGCTTTACGCCTGATATCCCGTGCGGTAAAAAATGAAACCGTTCAGCTGCTCGGAATAGGTATCAATGCATGTATGGAATATTCGGTTGCATCGTTAAAGGGATTTCTTTTGGCAGAGGGAATAGAAAACGTGCCCATCGGCATAGACCTTGACGCTACCGATTTCGGTGGAAATCCTCCTTACCAAAAGAGGCTGGCTGAAACGTTTTGCCCCTCGGTTTGCAATTCCGATGCTGAGGATGCAGTTCGCCTTTACAGAAAGCTTCTCGCATCCGAAAGCGAAAAGGTTGAAATCATTGAAATAGGATTCCCTCAAATCCTCTCAAATTTGCTGAAAAGCAGTGCCGATGATATCTCTGAAAAAAGCGGTTTAGAGCTTGTGTCCGAAAAGGTATCTAAGTTTTGGTTGATGGCAGGTAAGTGGGATGCAGACGGTGAAAAGGAAAACAATTTCTGCCGAAATCCGCGCTCCCGTATAGCAGGCAAAGAATTTTGCGAGCTCTGTCCTGTTCCCGTCACCTTCCTTGGATGGGAAATCGGATACGGAGTGATTACCGGAGGGCAGCTTGATGAAAACGATCATTTGTATCAAGTGCTTTCCGATCACGGCTCAAAGAAAGGCAGACACTCCTGGGATCCGATGCTGGTGCTTATGGCACTTATCGGTGACGAGAATGCCGCAGGCTACCGTACAGCAAGCGGAACAGCTTCCGTTGACGAAGAGACAGGAGCAAATTATTTCCTATCGGATGACCGCGGCAAGCACAAATTCGTTATCAAAAATTACGATAACGCTTATTATGAAAAACAAATAAACAATCTCCTTTAGAGTATGGGGCTGTCGCATTTAGGCGTAATCGAAAACAAAATTGGCGAGGTAGAAAGA
>CAZTWE010000080.1:0-8755 GCA_964617165.1 uncultured Ruminococcus sp. | reverse complement strand
GTAAAGAACATCCGCTTTTTTTCTTTTTGTGACTAGTTTAATGAGCTAGCCCCTTATTTTTATCTCAAAACCGATTTGGGAACGAAAGAGAGCAAAAATCTTTTGGTTAACAGCCATACGGGTTCGAAAATTCCACCGAACGATTGTAAACCACAAAATAATAGTGATTTTTTGAGAAAGCGTCCGCTGTCTTTTGGTTAACAATCATACGCCGAAACTACTGTTTTTCAGTGATTTTCGGCGTATTTTTGTTTCAAACGGAGGTCAGTATGGACGAACAAAAAACCACAAAAAAGGATCAAATGTGCGAAGTCAAACGGGAAAAAGTAAGAGTCATACCGATTCAATACTTTGATGATTTTCCCGGACATCCCTTCAAGGTAAGGATGGATGAAGACATGGAAGCACTGGTGGAAAGTGTTAAGGAGTTTGGAATTTTTACTCCGCTTCTTGCAAGGAAAACAGAACAGGAACGGTATGAGATCATCGCAGGACATAGGCGCAAGCTTGCCGCGAAGAAAGCAGGACTTACTGAGTTTCCCGTTATTCTCAGAGAAATGACAAGGGATGAGGCAATCATTGCAATGGTAGACTCCAATCTTCACCGCGAAAGAATTCTTCCCTCGGAAAGAGCCTTCGCTTATAAGATGAAGCTTGAGGCGAGAAACCGACAGGGAAAGCGAAACGATTTAACTTCGACACCAGTGGTGTCGAAGTTAAGAAGCAATGAGGAAATCGGTTTGGATGGTGGCGATAGTAGAGAACAGGTAAGGCGCTACGTTAGACTTACTTACCTTAGCAAGGATATCTTACAGATGGTTGATGATGGGCGAATTGCATTCCGTCCCGCAGTAGAGATTTCATATCTAAACCAGAATGAACAAAGAGATCTTCTTGATGCTATAGGAAGTGAAGATGCAACACCTTCTCTTGCTCAGGCAATTGAATTAAATAAGAGAAGCAAGGCGGGAAAACTTAACATGGATGCCATATTTTCCATTATGTCGGAGCAGAAACCGAACCAAATTGAAAAGATTAAAATTCCCACGTCAAACAATCCCGGTGACATTATGGTTGCACTTTCTGCACCTGCCGATAGAGTTGTTTATTCGGGGGAAAGAGTGGAGAAAACCGATGTATCAAACCACTCCGCCCCACAAGATACCCCACGAGTTGTTGATGAAAAAACAGCGAAAAAAACCAAAATTCTTTCGTTCTGTACCGAATATAGAAGTGCGAAGGAAATTATGGTATACTTGGGGTACAAAGACCTCAATCATTTTAGAGCCACATACTTGAACCCGTTGATAGCTTCTGGAGAATTATTACTTCTTAAGCCGGAAACTCCAACTGCTCGGGATCAAAAATATATAGCACAAAAATAAAAAATGGGCCTATATTCGAGATGGATATAGGCCTTACGAATAAAAGGAGTCATAGCGTAGGTCATCTGCTTGAGACGTCCGTTGCCGTTCTTGTAAGTGTACTGAATCAGCTTTTCATCCTTACCATCGATACCGATGGATTCAAGGTTGTGGAATTCGTTGTATGCAAGGGCATACGTCATACCGTCGCCGCGAACGATCTCGTTCGTATTGTCAAAGGTGTCGTAAGCGTAGGAGACGTGGGCAAGCTCGGTGCCGTCCGCATTCTTGCTGGTAACCTTAGTGGTTCTGCCGGAGTTGTCATACTCGTAGGCAGTCTTGTTGCCGAGTCTGTCGGTTACTTCCTCGTTACGAGAGGTGTCGCCGTCAACCGTATAAGTGGTCTTGTTAAGAGTAGCGTATTTTCTCCGTTTTTACCCGAATTTTGTTTTCTATTTTCGTTTCCTCGCTCACTGTATTCATATACAGTTCTCGCTCGTCAGCCGAAAATTTTCGCTCTAAATCCGCACGCCCCATGAGTCTGCCTCATTAAGAATTTGCTAACCGCATGTTTTTTACTTCATTTTTTCTCTGATTTTCATAAATTCTTAATGAGACAGCCCCTTTTCTTTACAAATAATGCTTTTGTGGATAAAGCGGTACTTGTAATTCCTTAATAAATTTCAAAATTGAATATGTGTGCAGTAGATGAACCGTAATCTTCTGTTTTTCTTTCACTGTGGTACGTGCTGATTGGGATCAAGCGAACCGATTTTGTTACGGTATTCAATTCGTGTTTTATAAAACGTTGATGGTTGTCAAGTATTTCTATGACGGTTTCCCAGTTTCCCAATTCGTCTAAAACCTCAATTTTATAATGCTTAATCAGGCATTTTGGAAAGCCAAAGCTCGTATTATTGTAGCTTTTTGGGAAGAATAATGTTGACGAGGTATGCAAAGCATCCGGATTTCCGTCGGTGTATTCTCTGTCAAGATCGCTATCAAATACTAATCTGATACCGTTTATGTATTTTGGTGAATCAAAAGTGTATGTTATTGCCTTATAGGTTTTTCCAAAATATCCGTTATCACATCCCCATATACGACGGTCCGTTCCATTCAACAATGCCGACGGGTCACCGTAATCGGCAGTCAGGGTAGCACTTTGAGCAAGCTCAGAGGGGGCGCGATGAAATCCGGGGAGAAAGCAGTCATCATCCATAAGCGTCTTTTGAATTTCGGTAATCTTGGTTTTGCAAACGGATCGCGGAGAAAGTTCGTATTTTACGGCGATCGCTGCGGCGGTTCCGACAGCTTGTCCAATTACACCGATCGTGCCCATCACGCGAGTAGAGCTGAATGCCACGTGAGATGCACTGATGTTTCTGCCTGCAAACATAAGGTTATCAATATTGATCGAATACAAAGAACGCAAGGGAATAGAATAAGGCTCGGAAAGTCTGCGCTTTTGTAAATGACCTCCGTCTTTCGCATTCATGTGGAAGCCACCCGGCAAATGATTGTCGATCTGCCAGCCGCCATACGCCACCGTGTCTTCAAAGCGAGGACGGTTTTCGACGTCCTGCTGCGTTAAAACATAATCTCCCACGTATCTGCGGCTCTCGCGCTTTCCCGGTAAAAATCCTATCCATTCAAGCTCCCAGTTTTCAGCTCCGTGATCCCCGTGATTTTTTACATGATCCCAAACACCGAAAGCGATTTTTAAAAGCTCGTCGCGTATCTCTTCGGTGTCATCGATACTGTTCTGCATGCCTCCAAGCTCGATCCAATAAAAATTGGTATTGATCGCGTAGATGTTATGCGGCTTATTATTCATCGACTCGTCGTCGGGAAAAACGTATGCCCATGCCGGTGGAGTGAATTCCACAGGATGATCGGTCTCACGGCATTGAAGCAAAATGCTCATGCCCATCGTGTGTTTATCGGCAACCTCAAGTCCGAATTCCTCACCGTGTTCGCTTTTTGCCTCTCGTCCAACTCTGTATTCCGCACCGGTCAGGGGTGCCAGAATACTGTCACCCGAGCTATCAACGAATATTTTTGCCTCAACCTCATGCCAGGTATAAGTAGTGAGCTGAAAGCCTTTTATGCTTTTGATCACTCCGTTTTCGGTCTTGGCATCATTACAGGTACAATTAAGGATCAGATCTATATTCGGCTCAAAGCGTACCTTTTCATAAAGAAGCGCATCCCACGTGCTCCAATTTCTTTTGGGATTGCGGTACATATTTTCAAGCTGCAATTCTTCCATAATACCTGTTTCTTGGAGATCACGAACGCGTGTACCCGCTCCCGATATCCACATTCTGATCTCACTGCTGGCATTGCCGCCAAGGACGGGGCGATCATGCATCAGCGCGACCTTTGCACCGTTCCTTGCCGCTGATATGGCGGTAAACATACCACCGATACCTCCGCCAATCACGCAGATATCAACGGAGTGACGTTTTGTTTTTAATGTTTCCATAATTCTTTTTCTCCATTATCTTATGTCGTGCATTTTGTTCGTTGGAAAGTAATCAAGCCCAAGTGCTTTCATGTGCTCCAAGCTTGCCACGTCGTCTGCGGCACGTAAACAGATCTTAAGTCCCATTTTGTGGATGAAATCGATTTTTTGCTTGTCGCAATCGAGCGGATTATCAATTTTCAACGAAAGTCCGGCGTTTCCAAGCACTGAAAGTTCTTCCAATCTGTTTTCGTCGGCGAATATCCAATGTATGAACATATCGGACGTGTAACGTCTGGTCTCAACAAGTCTTGACAGCGAGCACGAGCTCATAACGACCTCATCATCCGAAAATCCGTTTTTATGTAATTCGTATATTATTTGCTCAGCGTCATCGGTTTTGAGTTCGATAAACGGAATGCTTCCGAAACGCCTGCATATCGAAAGATATTCGGAAAACAACGGAATTTTTCTTTGCTCCTTGGTGAAACACTCAACACGGTTTCCGTTTATTATTTCAAATTTACTCAGTTCGTTGTATGACATTTCAGAAATTTTGCCACGTCCTTCGCAATATTGGTCTATCGTATAATTGTGGCAGCATACGATCACTCCGTCACGTGTAAGGTGAAGATCGGTTTCAATTGCCCACTGCCCGAGCAATCCCGCATAGTAAAACGACGGAAGTGAATTTTCGGGAGCGATGGGCGAGTATCCTCTATGACTGATATAACGTGTTTTAGGAACGTCAAATATTTTCATTTTGTTCTCCTCTTGACAATCGTAATTTTTTTGTTATAATATATTGTACCACATCACAATATAGAAATCTTTGTGATTTGTGATAAATATATTTCATTTTGTGATATACAAGGAGCCAATATGAAGCTACTTTCCCACTATATGGAACAGCGAATGAAAATGCATCCCGACCTTGTAAACTGGACCAATCACGTCATAGGCGACGGACTTGTGTATTCTTACAGAGATACCGTATACGATCAGCTCACCTATCCCTCCGATCTTCACTATCATGACTACTATGAGTTAGTCGTTTTTGAAGAGGGAGATATACGTTATATTTGCGAGGGTTGTGTTTATCATCCGAAATACGGAGATATCATTTTGATTCCGCCAAGTAAATTTCACATGTCCTTAATCAATTGCGAACGTACACGCTATAAGCGTCACGTATTCTATTTATATCCATCGGCGTTTGATACAATCGGTCACAGCGCGCTGACATCGTTTTTGAGCCGAACAACAAACGCAGCTCTGCTTACGTTTGACTCGGTGGAGATAAAACAAATGTTTATGGATCTGCTTGGATGTTTGAAAGAAACCTTTGATCGGGAGTATTCTTCATTTGAAGAGGCTTTGGAGCTTTCGTATATTCTTCACGTTTTCTATTTGTTAAATCAAAAGAATTGCCAACCGAAAAATGAGACTTCATCTTTACCCGAAAATATTCTCATGTTGCAACATTATATTGACAATAATTTTTCTAAAATATCATCGGTATCACAGGTGGCGGAGCATTTCTTTTACAGCAGAGAGTACGTTTCCAGACTATTCCGAAAATATTTTGATACTACAATATCGGATTATATTATGAAACGGCGAATATCGAAAAGTCAGTCACTCATCATGCAAGACATTCCTTTGATAGACGTTGCATATCAAGTCGGTTTCGGTTCTGTTTCTACCTTTATACGAGCATTTCGCTCAGTTACAAATATGACACCCTCCGAATACCGTAAATTGAGAAAAGAAATTGAAGCATCCCCTAAAAAAGCAGTCCTTTAGAGTACGCTCCCCGAGGGCTGCTTTTCGTAGTGCGCGTATATAATAGCAAAGTAGAGACAATTTCTATTTTATTCGGTGCAACCTACAAGCAAATATATTCGCAAATATATTTTCAGATTCCCTTGAAAGTGGTAAAGCTTTGTGTTATAATAGCCACGAGATATTTATTCACGTATCCAATCAAAAACAACAGCAAAATATCTTTTTGAAAGTGAGACATCCAAATGAATTCTTTTTATAAAATAACCGATAAAGATATGGCGATGATTCCGGGGATAATGAAGTTTACGTCCCCTGCAGATATTCCTCTCAGCTTCGAATACGGAGAGCGAAAGATGCGCGGAATCGACGAGAGCTTTTCTCCCACGGTTTCTTATCGTATACTTACTGCAAACACTGTGCAGTATATCATTGACGGTACTGATAAAAACGGCTTGAATATACGCGCGGAATATATTGAGTACCGCGATTTTCCTGTCACGGAATGGGTGGTTTTCTTTACAAATAAGGCGAAAAAGGATACTCCGGTACTTAAAAAAATCAAAATCGAAGGTGAGATTTTTTGCCCGGGAGCTACGCTTGAATACGGAAACGGCGACAATCGCAGAAACGACGGTTATCATTTCTTTAAAGATAATCTCGATAATGAAAAAATACTTACTCCCACTACGGGTACGTCGTGCGAGGGAGCATTTCCTTATATGACTCTTCACGGCTGTGACCGCGAGGTAAGAGTTGCTATCGGCTGGCCGGGAAAATGGACGGCAAGCATTTCTTCTGACGGTGAGCGTGTAAATTTCTCATGCGGTCAGGATAGATGTGCGACGCTTCTTCATCCCGGAGAGACTTACAGAACACCGCGCCTTAATCTTCTTGCATATACAAATGATAACGCGCCTTACCGCGGAATAAACATCTGGCGCAGCTGGTATTTTAAGCATATTCTTCCTCGCGAAAACGGGCAGTCCATACCGCCAAAGCTTTGCCTGCATTACTTTGAGGCGGACGGCAAACCCGAATTTACCGGTGCAAGTGAGGAAAATCAGATACACGCGCTTAACGAATATCTTCGCCGCGATATGAAACCGGATATTTGGTGGATAGACGCAGGCTGGTATCCGTGCGATTATGAATGGCACAAAACGGGAAGTTGGTTTGCTGACCCGAAGAGATTTCCTAACGGATTAGCTCCGCTGGGTAAGGCTTGCCGGGATGCAGGCGTTCAGCTTCTTTTGTGGTTTGAGCCGGAGAGAATATGGGCTGGGGCAGACCTTGAGCTTGAGCGAGAGCATCAGGAATGGCTTCTTAAGAAAAACGGTGAGGATGACCCCAACCGTCCGTACAGACTCTTGAATCTTGCAAATAAGGATGCGCTCAAATGGATTACAGAAAGAGTTAATTCGATTATCAAAGCGTCGCACGTTTCGATATACAGGCAGGACTTTAATATGGACCCTCTTCCTATATGGGTAGACAATGAGCCCGAGGACCGTATCGGTATGACGGAAAACTTGCACGTGCAGGGGTATCTTGCATATTGGGATGCCTTGTTGCTTGAAAATCCGGGGCTTTGGATAGATTCCTGCTCATCCGGTGGAAGAAGAAATGACCTTGAAACCATGCGCCGCGCGGTAACTCTGCACTATACAGACGTCGGTTACGGTCATCATCCGATAAAACAGAAGCAGCACCGTGAGATGTTTGAGTGGATTCCTTATTTTCGCGCTCATAATATGAGCTGGGATAGCATCGACGGCACGTACGAAACGAAAAAGCAAAGACCCGCGGATGAGTTTTCATTCCACTGCGCTATGGCTCCTTCGCTCACCTCGCTTTATACGTATGATGACACCGAGGAGCACTTTAATATAGGACGTAAAATGGATGCTATATGGCGCGAGGCGGCAGAGCTTGAGCTATCGGGTGATTACTATCCGATAAGTGAGTGCAGATGTGATGCGCACGATTGGTATGCTATGCAGTTTGATGACTTTACCCAAGGACGCGGATTTATCCAGGCGATACGCAATACTCTCTCGGAAGATGAATCTTACCTTGTTAAAGTGCCATGTGTTCATGAGGGAAAAACTTATACGCTTACCGACCGCGAAAGCGGAAGTTCGATAACCCTCAGCGCAGAGGAGCTTCAGGCGGGACTTACCGTAACGCTTCCGAAACGTACGGGAATTATATATTTTTATGAGTTCAGATGATTATTTAGATTATAAACGGAGTAAGCTTTATGAAATACATAAATTGCGATAATCTTCACGATTACGCCTTTATAAATGAGGATAGCCTTGTCTATCCTTTGCGTGCGATTTGCATTTGCTTTCACGGATATACCGATGACACTATGTATAAAAAGAGTCCCGAGACCGCTAGGATTTTAGGACAGAACGGAATTGCATGGGTTTTTCCTTACTATAGCGTTTGGGCGTGGATGAGTAAGAGCTCGCAGGCGTTTAATGAGCAAGTTATAGATGCCGCATACGAGAAGCTTAATGCGGATGAAAAAATTCCTCTTATAGTAAGCGGCGGAAGCATGGGTGGTCTTACGGCTCTTAATTACTTGGTTTACGGTAAAAGGCGCGCGGTAGGGTGCGCTGTTAACTGCTCGGTTACCGATATGGAAAAAATATTCAACGACAGACCGGATTTCAGGCGCGCAATACTTTCTGCGCATATCGAAGAAGATGCGGAGCTTGTTTCGGTTATGAAAAGATACTCTCCTGTGGCATTTGCGGAACGTTTGCCTAAAATTCCGTATTTTCTCGTTTATGGTGAGAGTGACGTTTACTTTACCGAAGCTCACATGCCGTATTTAGTAGAAAAACTTAAAGAAGGTAAGCTTTCGTATACGCTGCATATAGAGCAGGGAATGAAGCACTGCGATATTGAAAGCCATCCGGATGCGCTGAATAAATACTGCGCTTTTATAACGGATTTGGTGAAATAGCTTCCACTGATGACTTGAATTGAAAAGTTGTCATTTTAACCGCTAAACACATAGAGCAGTTCTGAAAAGGACTGCTTTTCGTATTCGCGTATATGATAACAAAGACGTAAGTTGCCAAAGTAAAATCCGTTTTCAAAAGCGGTGAGGAATTTGCCAAAG
>CAZTWE010000079.1:0-8899 GCA_964617165.1 uncultured Ruminococcus sp. | reverse complement strand
TTTTCGCTCTAAATCCGCACGCCCCATGAGTCTGCCTCATTAAGAATTTGCTAACTGCATGTTTTTTACTTCATTTTTTCTCATTTTTTCTCTGATTTTCATAAATTCTTAATGAGACAGCCTCTTCATTTAATTGTTGACGGTTTGTTTTACGGTACCGCCTGTGATATTTAGCTTTCCGCTGTCATCCACAAATACACGTATATTCGTGGGCTTTTCCTTCGAATTTACAAGTAGGCTTGTAATCCTGTTTTCAATTTCATTCGTTATCAGCCGTTTGATGGGTCTTGCCCCGAAGCTTATCTGATTGCTTCGGCTTGCTATATAATCGCAAACGTGCCCGTCGTATGCAAGTAAAATACCTATATTGGCAAGTCTTGCTTTAAGTCCCTTTAGCTGTACCTCGGCAATCTTTGACAGGGAAGCGCGCGTCAGCGTTTCAAAGGGAATTATTTCGTCAATGCGGTTTATGAATTCAGGATTGAAGTGCTTTTTCAGAAGCTCTATGACCTTACCGTCAACAGAGTCACTGCTTTCTACAAATCCCACGTTGGAATGTTTGTTAAAACCGTCGGCACCGATGTTTGATGTCATTATAATAAATGTATTTTTAAAGCTGGCGCGTCTGCCTGCGGAATCCGTCAGCGTACCCTCATCCATTATTTGCAGCAAAAGATTTCTGACCTCACCCGAGGCTTTTTCTATCTCATCGAACAGCACGACGGAGTATGGGTATCTGCGTACCTTTTCAGTAAGCGATCCACCCTCATCATATCCGACGTATCCGGGAGGGGATCCGATTATTTTTGAAACCGAGTGTCCCTCTCCGTATTCAGACATGTCGAGCTTTATAAAGGAATTTTTATGTGAAAACAGAGCATCAGCCAAAGCGCGTGCAAGCGCTGTTTTTCCAACTCCGCTCTGCCCGAGAAACATAAAAATACCTCTCGGCCTCGCAGGATCGTTTATACCAACCTTTCCGCGTAATACCGCAGCTGTAAGCAGATCTATCGCTCGCTCTTGGCCTATTATCCGTTCTCCGAGAGCTTCTCGGAGAGTATCGGTGTTCTCCTCATCCCGTAGTCCCTCTTGGGGTATTCCCGTTGCCTCAGCGATAACATCTTTTATATCATTGACACCGACAACCGTATCGCTATCTCTATCGCCGGGATCACTCTTTGCAAAATAAAGCTCCTTTGTATATCTGTCCTCAATTTCATGCAGCTCGGCTGCTGATTCGAAGTCTCTTCTTTGGACTGCTTCCTCTTTTTCTATACTTATCTGCCTTATTTTATCTTCGATTTCTGAGATCTTGCAGTTATTTGAACTGCTTTTCACGTTTACCTTTGAGCAAGCTTCATCAAGTATATCCAAAGCTTTATCAGGCAGTTTTCTATCTTGAATATACCGCTCGGATAGCTTAACCGCAAGCACCAGTGCCTCATCACTTATGCGCACAAGATGATGCCTTTCGTACTTATCCTTTACGTGCCTTAAAATATCGAGGGTAGTATCGGCGTCCGTTTCTTCTATATGAAGCGGCTGAAATCTGCGCTCAAGTGCAGGGTCTTTTTCGATGTACTTTCTGTATTCGGCAAAGGTGGTTGCACCGATAAGCTGTATGCTGCTTCGTGAAAGCTCAGGCTTGAGTATATTTGCTGCATCTATCGCGCCCTCTGCGGCACCGGCACCGACTATCGTATGGATCTCATCTATGAAAAGTATAACAAAGTCGTTTTTGGATGCTTCGGCTATAATAGCTTTTATTCTTTCCTCAAAATCTCCCCTGTATTTGGCACCTGCTATCATCGCGGTGAGATCTACGGAGTATATGACCTTGTTCATCAGTATTCCGGGAACGTTACCGTCAACTATTTGCTTCGCGAGTCCTTCAACGATTGCAGTTTTTCCAACGCCCGCCTCACCGATGAGGCAGGGGTTGTTTTTGTTTCTTCTTGTAAGTATCCGTATGAGTCGTTCCGTTTCCTTATCGCGTCCGACAAGGGGATCTATCTTACCCTCTTTTGCAAGCTGATTTAAATTTTTTCCGTATTGATTAAGAAATTGCAGACCGTTTGTGTGCTTTTTCATATCAGTGCTTTTGTCGGTCGAGCGCAGAAAAGTCACGACCTCATCGCGCAGCGAAAGTATATCAGTACCGATATACTCAAGTATTTTCATTGCTATCGAATCTCTTTGCTCAAGCACGGCAAGCAGAATATGCTCTGTACCTATTTTCTGCGAAGAATATTTTATCGAGTTTTTATAAGAATTTTCTACTATTTTTCGGCATCTGGGCGTCATATCCTTTGCGTTAAGCTTTGTTTTTGCTCCGAATCCCGAATATTCTTTCACTCCGCTCTCAATGGAATCTTTGGTTATATTGCATTTTGCGAGTATCGCATAGGAGCATGATAGGGGATCTTCTGCGAGTGCCACAAGGATATGCTCGCTTCCAATATAAGTATGCCCGTATCCCTCTGCAAATTTAACTGCTGAATTCAGCACTTTTTCACCCTTTTCGGTAAATTTGTTTCCCATGGATTACCTCACATAAATTACTTCTTTCACTAAAGTATTGACATGTCGGAAGAAATTTAATTGTCTTTTTTGAATTTTTCTCGTGCTTTAAGCTCTGTTCGGATTTTTTTCCATAGCAGCTCGTCGGTTTCTCCGTCGATTTCCGTCATAAATAATTGCTGTAGCTGCTTTATCACTGTTTCGGTTTCTCTTGAATAAAAGTCACCGGTTGGATTTTGGGAAAGATCATAGTATTCTCCGAGCTGCGAGAGCATTGCGTGTAATATCGTTACGTTTTCTCCCCAGGAACCGAGCTTTAAGGGGAAATCCTCTTTCCCCAAAATCTCATTTCTGCTGTCGCGAGCATCCAATATTCTTGAGTGTTCCAAAAAGAGCGCATTGAAAGTATCCTTATCAACGCTTCCGGTCTGAGGAAGCAGATAAAGTCTTTGGAATTCCTTGACCGCCAATCGGGTTTCTTCTCCGAATATCCCATCTACGGCAACGTCGGGGAATATTGGCTGTATCTGTGATACGGTCAAAAGGAACCGCTGTATTTCACGTATGGCAAATGCTGTATTATCTATTCTGTACATGGCAAGCTCCTATTCAATAACATATCCGGGATACTGTCCTTCTCTTACAAGATTGCCGATGTACAGGTCCTCGTATATGCTGGTTAAAAAGTTCCAGGTTTGAGCCGTAACGCGCTCTGGCTCGGATTCTATTCCAAAAAGCGTATTGAACGCTATAACGGCTCTCTCGGTTGCCTCACCGAAGTCACCGTCAACCGTGACACGGGGTATCTCGGTATAAGTATTCGAAATGTAGTTCAAATATTCCTGAAGAGCTCGCACGTCCTCGCCCTCGGCTCCTCTTATCAGAACTCTTCCCGGGAACGGCAAAACAACGCCTTCGGCGAATTCATAATTCAACGAACCGAGAATGTTATAATACGTGTTCTGTATATAGTTCCATACAAACCTGTCAACAACACCCGTCGGTTCAAGACTGTAAGTGCGCTGGAAGGATATAACGGAATTTTCAGTTGCCTCACCGAAATCTCCGTCGGGAGTAACCGTTTGTACTGTCGGAACGAAAAGAGAAATATATTCAAGGTAATACTGCAATATGAGCACGCCTCTGCCGCTTGATCCTCTCTCAAGCGTTCCCGGATGCGTTTGAGGCAGCTCGCCGTAAGTAAGCCCCTCGGAATTGACCTCAAACAGCTTCTTTACAGCATTATATACGAACTGTATTTTATACCACGTTGCGTTTCCTATGATACCGTCAGGTGTAAGGTTGAAAACTCTTTGAAATTCGCGTACCGCATCTGTAGTAGCAGGATCGAAAAATCCATCGGGCTTGGGTATTTTGGGAATTCCGGGGTAATTTACGGATATTCTGTTCAGTCGCAGCTGTATATTTTCAACGTCACGCCCTGTATCTCCCTCACGCAAGGGTACAGCAGGAGCACTGCCGGAAATACCGGTAACAGGTACGTTTGAGACTATCTGTATGTCATCTCCGTAATAATAAGCGAGTATCTGCTCGGCGCTTCTCCCCTGATTTGCAAGCTCTACGGAGCCCCACTGAGAGAGCCCGTTACAGCTTACCTCAATACCGTCGCAAAAGGTTGCAAAAAGCGGTTCTATATTACCGTCTCGCTTTATATAGCTGTTAAATATTTCGTCTACCAGAAGCGATATGTTATCAAATATGTCTCTTTGATACACAAAGGATTGATCGTACGCCGTTGACGAGGTTATGTCAAAAGGCTTACCGAGACTTCTGTAGTATTCGGTATAAACCCTGTTGAGGGTAACTGAGATCTGCGCTAATATATTGGCTCTCAGCGCTTCCGTCGGCCAAGTGGGATATATTTCGCTTGAAGCGACGTTTTTTATATAATCGGGGAAAGATACGGTAACGTTTTCGGCAGCATCGTTAGGGGCACCGAGGTGAACGGTTATTGTTTCGGGTATAACGGGATTTGGCATCAGTTCAGGTCCTCGTTTTCTTCAATATTTGAGTTGTTGGCGGAGCTTGGGGGAGAAACGTTTCTAGTCAACCCTGCATCGGGGATCATATTCAGCGTAAGTATTGAGGTTATTCCGCTGAAAACGGCAACGTCTGTGATTTTTTTCGGGTAATATCCCTCTCCGAATGCTTCGACGTTATAGGTTGCGTATGCCTGCTCGGCGGCACTGGGCTTTTGCGAAAAAGAAATATTTGGAACCGGAAGCTCTATTTTTTCTGTGGTTCCGTCACGCCCTGTGGTAACGGAATAATCTATTCCAAGATTGCCTTCTTCATTGCCGCTTATCCGTACGTTTATCATCTCTGCGGGCAATGCTCCACCGGCTGTTCGGGCATTTATCTTTATGTATCCTGTTGACGTGTATTCCATTTTACCTCCAAAATGTGTTGTATAAAACTTATAACAAAAGCTGCAAAAGAAAAAAACATTTGAACAAAATGATATTTTATCGAAATATGAAAAAATTACTCTTGACTTTATTTTTTTATTAGTATATAATTTACTTGGTATTTATTTTTTTGCAGCTATAAAGTATCTTATGCGTGTTTGACCTGCGTTGACACTTTTATTTGTCCTTTGGTTATTATTGCGTCTTTTTAATATGTCATTTAAAATAAAATAATGGAGTGTAAAGATGAAGGATAGTTTGTTCGGAGAATTAAGCGTAATCGGTATGCGTGGCTGTGAGGATTTCACGGCACAGGTTGACTCTTATCTTAAGGATTGGCGTCGCCATGATCAGGAGGTTTCTTTTGTAGCCAGCACCTCGTGCCCCAGATTTGGCAGCGGAGAAGCAAAGGGGACGCTTCACCAATCTCTCAGAGGAAATGATGTTTATATCATTTCGGATGTTTTTAATCACGGTGTGACATATAATATGTACGGTAAGACCGTTCCTATGTCTCCGGATGATCATTTTCAGGATCTTAAGCGCATAATCGGCGCAATAGGCGGAAAGGCTCGCAGAATAAGCGTTATAATGCCCATGCTCTATGAGGGCAGGCAGCACAAGCGCTCCGGCAGGGAGTCTCTTGACTGTGCTCTAGCGCTTCAGGAGCTTGTTAATATGGGAGTAACCAATCTCATAACCTTTGATGCTCACGATCCGAGAGTTCAGAATGCGGTTCCGCTCAGCGGATTTGAAAACGTACGTTCCTCCTATCAGATGATAAAAGCACTTCTTAATACATACGATGATATTAAGATAGATCCCGACAATCTCATGATCATATCTCCCGATGAGGGCGGAATGACCAAATGTATGTATTACTCTTCGGTAATGGGTATCGATCTCGGTATGTTCTATAAACGCCGCGATTATTCCGTCATTATAAACGGCAAAAATCCCATAGTTGCTCACGAGTATCTCGGACGTACTGTTGAGGGTAAGGACGTTATAGTTATAGATGATATGATCTCCTCGGGAGACTCTGTTATCGACGTTGCGAAGCAGCTCAAGGAAAAGGGTGCTAAGCGTATCTTCGTATTTGCTACCTTCGGTCTGTTCTGCAACGGTCTTGAAAATATGGATAAGGCTTATGAAGAGGGAATTTTCACTAAGATATTCACTACCAACCTTGTTTACAGAACCCCAGAGCTTCTCAAGAGAGAGTGGTACGGTGAGGTTAATATGTGTAAGTACGTTGCGTACATCATTGATACACTCAATCATGATCGCACGATAAGCCATCTGCTCGATCAGTCCAAGAAGATTCACATAAAGCTTGATGCTTACAGCAAAAAGTAATAGCTGTATGTGCTGACGTTTCGGGCTTTCGCATTTCAGCATAGTTACAAGCAAAATGGAGGGGTAAGCATAGTCCTTGTTCCTCCACTTTGATTTTTATGGAAATATTTAAGTAAAATATGGTATGGAGATAACATGAGAATAACCTTAGAGTCCGATTATGCGCTCAGAATTATAAGCGAGCTCGCGCAAAGAAATTGCGTGGTCGATGCCAATACTCTTGCTGAGAAGACCTCGGTTTCTTTACGGTTTGCGCTTAAAATTTTACACAAGCTGGTGCAGGGAAATCTTGTTTCATCATATAAAGGCGTAAATGGCGGATATAAGCTGAAAGAGTCACCCGAGGACATCAATTTAAAAACCGTAATAGAGCTTATTGACGGTCCGATAGCTATAGTAAGATGTCTTGATTCCGGTGAGACCTGCTCTATGAATACTGATAAAACAGCCTGCATTTACCATCATATTTTTGACAAGATAAGTCTGGAGCTTGCAGCTAAGCTGCAAAATATCACCATTGCTGACGTATTGAACAGGCAGTATAAAATTTAAAAACAGATTATATAGGAGTTTATATGCTTGAAATATCAAAAATTTCCTTTCCGGGGCTTGGCATCGGAGAGTTTGAAGTAAACAGTAAAGCATTTTCACTGTTTGACGCATCGGTTGCATGGTATGCCCTGATAATAACTTTTGGCATGATCATTGCGGTAGCATACACTGTTTTCAGAGCGAAAAAAATAGGTATAAGCTTTGATGACGTGCTTGATATGGCGCTTTTTGCCATTCCAATAGGAATAATAGGTGCGAGATTATATTACGTTCTCACAAAGCTAGAATCATATCATTCTTTCATGGATGTTATCAGTATATGGAACGGTGGGCTCGCAATTTACGGGGGTATACTTGCAGGTGCTGCAACGGTGGTTGTTATCTGCTATGTGAAAAAAATCAACTTTTTTGCCTTTGCGGATTGCTGCACACCCGGTATAATAATGGCACAGAGCATTGGACGGTGGGGTAACTTTATGAACGGTGAAGCGTTCGGTTCCGAAACCGAGAGCTTTTTGCGTATGGGCATCCAAAACAGCGTTTCGAGATATACGTTCGGCACGTCCGAAATGGTTTACGTTCATCCGACGTTTCTTTATGAGTCGCTGTGGAATCTGTTGGGCTTTATACTCATAAATATTTTCTATAAGCACAAGAGATATGACGGTCAGATATTCCTTATGGTGTTCGGCTGGTACGGACTTGGCAGAATGATAATAGAGGGCATGCGTACTGACAGCCTTTGGGTCGGACCGTTCGGAATAGTAACACTTATATTCGGTATAATTCTTATCGCTGCTATCGGTGTGATTTTATACTATTTGCCGAGAATAATAAACGCATTCAAGGATAAAGACTATACGTGTCTCAACCGTACGGTGCTTATTTCAGCGGCGGGCTCGCTTGCCGTATCTATTCTCATGATAATTCTCGATAACGCTCTGATACACAGCATAATGGTTATTCCGGAGCAACGCGTAAGTCAGGTGCTTGCAGGGGTTATATTCACTGTATGCGCGGTATTTCTTGTGTATTTCCTCATAAGAAAGCCTGATGTTCCGTTATACGTGAAGGCTGATAGCGCAAAAAGCACACCTGTGAAATAAAGGAGCGCATTATGGCAAATATTATTGACGGAAAAGCAGTATCTGCAAATTTACGGGGAATTATCCGCTCGCAGGTTGATGAATTGATAGCAGCGGGGGTGAAACCAACGCTTGCCGTAATCCTTGTCGGTTCCGATCCGGCATCCGCGGTATATGTAAGAAATAAGCATAAGGCATGCATTGAGACTGGAATTATTCCTATACAGATCACCTTACCCGAGGATACCTCTGAATCCGAGCTGCTCGCTGAGATAGATAAGCTTAATTCTGACGATAGCGTGCACGGTATTCTTGTGCAGCTCCCCCTGCCGCGCGGAATACGGGATGAAAAGGTTATTGGTCGCATCGATCCTAAAAAGGACGTTGATGCCTTTACACATGAGAATGTCGGCAGGATAGTAGAAGGTAAATATGGTTTTTTGCCTTGCACACCTGCGGGGATAATGAAGCTTCTCGAATACTATGAAATCGATGTCGTCGGAAAAGAATGTGTAGTTGTCGGCAGGAGTAATATCGTTGGAAAGCCCATGGCATTGCTTCTTTTGAATGCAAGCGGCACAGTTACCGTGGCACATTCCAAGACCGAAAATTTAAATGATGTATGCAAAAGGGCTGATATACTTATTGCAGCGGTCGGTAAAGCCAAATTTATTACCGCAGATATGGTAAAGCAGGGCGCGGTTGTTGTTGATGTCGGTATAAACAGGCTCTCCAACGGCTCTCTTGTCGGCGACGTTGATTATGATGAGGTTTCAAAGGTTGCTTCATACATCACTCCCGTACCGGGTGGCGTAGGTCCTATGACTATAACAATGCTTATGCAGAATACTGTAACTGCGGCAAAAAACAGGATTTTTGAAAAATAAAGCATTTACTTAGCGTAAGTTGCCAAAGTAAAATCCGTTTTCAAAAGCGGTGAGGAATTTGCCAAAG
>CAZTWE010000078.1:0-9008 GCA_964617165.1 uncultured Ruminococcus sp. | reverse complement strand
TTCAGGTTCTAGTCGGGGTTCCTCGGTGAAGGTTCAAGTCCTTTTACCCGCACCATATCGAGTGTTCATAACGAAAGTGATGAACACTCGATATTTATTTTGCCTTAGTTTTTCAAATATTTCGTTGTTTATGAGCAGGTTTTCTGCTCTTTTTTCTTTTATACCGCTATTGCCTCATAGGTCACGGAAACGCCTTGCCTTGTATCAAGAGTGTGCTTGACTTGCGGTGCATCGGGTATCTCAACACATCCGACAAAGCGGTAATGAATGACGATCTGCTGCACTCTTGATTTGCCCGTTCCCGTGATGTGATGAACCTCAATTTTATCAATCAGTTCGTGGAGCATCGCAGGCGTGAGCGTTTGCATTTCCATAAATCTCCGCACCGCCTTGATGAAATTGTCCTTTGAGGTTTTCATTCCGTCAAGCTCGCTCAAACGTTCCCTCAAAGCAAGGATTTGTTTCTTCAGATCGCTCTGCTCGATGTCGTATTTATGGGATAACTGCATAAATCTTTCGTCTGTTACCTTGCCGTTTACGTTGTCCTCATAGATACGCTCGTAAAGTCGGGATACCTCATTGTTTCGGGCAATGGCGGCTTGCAAGGTGCTTTCGGTGACTTTCCTCTCCCTCATCAAGTCTTTGTTGGTTTTTTGTTCCAAGAGGTCTGCGAAGGCGTCCTCATCATGCGTCAGATATTCAGCCAACCTCCGCAATTCACAAAGAACGATCTGTTCAAGCGAATCGGCGCGGATATAGTGCGTGGTCGGGCAAGTTCCTCTGTTCGATCTGTAATTGGAGCAGTTGAAATACTGAATAGCCTTGTTAGGGTGATTGACGTTAAACCACAAGGGACTTCCGCAATCGGCACAATACAGCAAACCGCAAAACATATTCTTCTCGCCGTTCTCCTTCTTCGGAGCGCGGCGTTTTGTTTTTGCTACGAGCTTTTGTACTCTTTCCCAAGTATCGCGGTCAATGATTGGCTCGTGCTTGTCTTTGAATACCACGGTGTTTTCTTCGTCGTTCCTTAACCTTGTTTTGTTCTTAAACGACTTGGAATAGGTCTTGAAGTTCACAAGATCACCCGTGTATTCTCGGAGAGAAAGTATCTTCGCCACCGTTGTTTTGCACCACTTGTAGGGATTTGGCTGCGTTTTCTTCCCGCCACGATTCAAGCCTTTACTCTGCCAATATGCCATAGGAACGAGCGTTTCACTTTCCTGTAACAGACGAGATATGGTTTCATTGCCTTTGCCCTCAATACACCAAGCGTAGATCTGACGGACTATCTTTGCAGCATCCTCGTCTATGATCCACTTCTTGGGGTTGTCGGGAGCTTTCATATATCCGTAAGGCGGTTGAGATAACGGCTCGCCCGCATTACCTCGCAGGCGGTGGGAGCTTCTGACCTTGCGGCTAATATCCCTCGCGTACATCTCGTTCATTACGTTGCGGAAAGGAGCTAACTCATTCTCTCCGTCCGCACTGTCAACACAATCGTTAATGGCAATGAAGCGGATATTTCTATCGGGAAAATAATTGTCGGTGTAATATCCAACTTGGAGATAATCTCTGCCGAGTCGCGACATATCCTTGACTATGATCGTTGAGATATATCCCATATCAATGTCATCAAGCAGCTTTTGAAAATCGGGACGGTTGAAGTTCGTTCCCGTGTATCCGTCGTCAACGTAATACTTGATATTATCAAAGCCATTTTCCTTGCAATACTTAGCGAGCAATTTTTTCTGATTCGCCACCGAGTTGCTATCGCCTTCCATCCCATCGTCGCGAGACAGACGGCAATATAAGGCGGTAATACCTACTTGATTTTGATTATTCTGTTTGGTTTTGGTCTGCATAATCCTCCTTCCCGGCAGTATCCAAAACATATTCCGCCTTTATTTTATCATTGTCGCTATCGTGTGTCAAATGTGCGGGACAACAATTTACGATCATTCTGCTGAATCGGTGGCGCAAGGTATCATCTCCTTTCTCTTGAAAGCGTGGGATTACGTGGTATAGAACACCGTTAAAACGGTAATGCACAGTATCTTCGAGAATGTTTATCTTCAACGGCTGTCCTCCCTCCATCGTTCTCTTTGTCTTTCTCTTTTTTCAAGCAATCTCATTATATCCGCCACCATATCCTTTGGGCGTGTACCTTTTGGATAGAATCTTTTTAGCTCGTCTGTAAATATGACGATACGATCCTTTTGATTGGCTTTTTCCTCGCTCATTATTTCTTCTATCTCGTTTTCTCCAAGCATATTTCTGTCCAATAGCTTTCGCATACGAACTGTTTGTGAATAGGACGGCATACACTCGTTCACTTCACAAACGTCAAGTAATACCCTTTGCGTATGTTCGGGGAATCTTGAAATCTCCACAGCGGGAGTCAGAGCCATTTTCCCCTCGTCCACCATTTGCAGAAACTTTGGAATGAGATTTGTGAGGGCAATATACCTTTGCACCTGCGATTTGCTCTCGTCGCTTTCAAGGGCGATACGCTCCACCGAGGTCAGCGACTTTTGACCACGTTGGGCAGAAGTTAAATCCGTCCTTTCGCCTTGCCGTTTAATTGCTTCAAGCTTCATTTTATAAGCAAACGCTTTCTCACTCGGAAGCAGACCGTCACGGTGGAGATTGGAGTCAGCCATCACAACGATTGCTTCTTCACGGGAGAGATTTTTAACAATGGCGGGAAGCTCCGTGATACCGAGCTTCTTGCAAGCGAACACACGGCGATGTCCCGATACGATCTCATATTCGCCGTTGCCTATGGGACGGACGGTAATTGGGGTTAATATTCCTTGCGTCTTGATGCTCTCAGTAAGACTTTCCATTTCGTCGTTGTCGATAATTTTATACGGGTGATTTTCAAATTGACGGAGCTTTGCTATCGGGAGAGAAACAACGGAAGAAAATTTTTTCTCCGACAAACTTTCTCTCGTTAAGATTTTTTCTTGTGTTTTCATTTTTTGTGTTTCCTTTCTCATTCGTTTTTATTTTTCAAAAAGGTGGGGTTAGGGGAAAATCCCCTTAAAAAGTTTTGGGCGTCCAAAACCAGTGCTTGCTACGACTGACAGACAGGCGTGGCAAGTGCGGCAAATTGGGTTTGGCTATCCAAAACCAGTGCTTGCTACGACTAACGGACAGACGTGGCAAGCTCTGCAAAATGGGTTTGTAATGACAAAACCAGTGCTTGCTACGACTCACGGACAATCGTAGCAAGTACGGTAAATAGCTTTTGTAATGACAAAAGCAATGCTTGCTACGATTGAAAGACAGTTTTTTCGAAGTCATTGCAAGGCACGTCACCACCTTAATATTGCTCCTAAAAACTTCAAGCGGTCTTGTGTTTTTCCTCCTTCCGTGTGGTATTTGCTCTCAAATTTCAAGGTGCGATATGTATGGAAAGGAACTCGTTTTTAGTGTTCATAATAGCTTGGAGATAATCTTTTTCTCCCCCGATAGCATAGGCATTATATCAAGAAAAGGTATCACCTTTTGAAACCTTTGAAAAAATTCCTCTCATAATAAAGCCACTGAAACAGCAATTTTTTAGGGTGTCCCGCAAAACTTTATCGTTTTTTTCGCTATACTCCCTCACTTAATAGCCACGGGAAAGCCCAAAATTAAACGGGGCAAGAAAATATTTTTCTACTTAATAGCCTTGGAAAAGGCAAAACCGCGCCCTCTTTTTTCAAAATTACCGCCCGAAATAAAACAAAAAAGCCGTTACCAAAACACATTTCTGTGCCTTGATAACGGCTTTCGCATTATTGTTTGATTATGCCGCATTAGCGTTAATCTGTTGTATTACCGCTTTAATGCCGAGCCACACGGTAACGTCGGTGAAAATCTCCGATACACTTCCTCTGTCGGTAAACGGCGGCTCTTTGAGTACCGACATATCTTTCATCATACCGTTCTTCACGATATATTCGATGATTTTATTGATAAAGTAGATCTGTGACGAATTGAGGTTTACATCGTCCAAATACTTTGCAAACGCTTCCTTTGCGGCAGCCATATCCAAGCCGACAATCTCTCGCACGAACTCGCCAAGCGGCTTTTCTCCGCACTCGGCGGCATAGTCCTCACGTGTTCCCGCTTCGCTCCACAAGATACGCTCCAATGCGGAAATATCCTCAGCGTTCAGCGGAATATTGCTTTTGAGCTTCTGTATTACACCCTCGTCTTGATGCTTACGAATGTAGAACTCGGCTTTTGCTCGGTAGTTCTTCAAATCGTCGTTGTTCAAGTCGGGCTTCGTCCATTCCGTCGATAAAACAACCTCGTCAAAGTTGGTGGTATAGATGGAGTTCTTCCCCATAGGAATGTACTTTACAAGTCCTCGGATACTTGTCCGTATGTACTCAAAGTCTGCAAAGGTCAAGTTGTTAAGATAGTCGGTCTGCAATATCTTCTTGATAAGAGCCGAATGTGCCTTGACTTCGGGGATATTGGCGACGGTGGAAATAGCATTGACTATCACCATTAAATCGTTTCTTGCCTTGTAGTAGTCCTTTTCTTCAAGGTGTGCGAGAAGCATACCGTAGATAAGAGCGTCAAAACGGATAGCCGATGCTTCGTCCTTATCGGGAGTAATCAGTGGTGCGATTTCCTCCTCCATCTTTACGGTGTCCTCATAGGTCAGCACGTCGTAGCTCTGCGGATCGGAGTATTTCTCAACAAAACGCAAATGCTGACGCACGGCAAAGTTCTCTTTGTTAAGCTTCTCCATCTTTCCGAGCAGTTCTTTTATCATACGGCTACGAAATTTCTCGTACTCGTCGGATTGGTATTTTATATCCTGCAAGGTATAAGCGAGCTTTGCTTTCAAGAGGAAGATTGCACCCTGCAACGGAATGTGGCTTGTAACGGCTCTCGTCTGATTCATACGGAAAAACTCAAAGTTACCGCAGAAATCAAAGATGTAAAATCCGTCCTTGTCCTTTCCGTCGATAAGTCCATCGCACTTTCTCGTTCCTCGTCCGATCATCTGCCAAAACTTAGATTTACTCTTGACCTTTTTGAAAAAGACAAGGTTGAGAATTTCGGGAATGTCAATACCCGTGTCGAGCATATCAACCGATATAGCAATCTGAGGGAGCTTATCTCTCTCGGAAAACTCGTCAATGGCGCTTTGCGAATAGGTCATCTTGTTGTCGATAACCATAGCGTAGCCCACAAGATGCGGATATTCCTTGCCGAACACTTCAAGTATCTTTTCGGCGTGGTTGTGGTTTCGCGCGAAAATGATGGTCTTGCCGAGCTTTTCGCCGTAGTCCACACGCAAACCGTCCCGCATCAGAATGTGCAGTACCTCTCTTATGGTATCCTCGTTGAATATCCAAGAGTTAAGAGCCGAGGGTGCTATTTTATACGGGTGATTTCCGTCCTCATCGGCAAAGGTGTTTTCGTACTCCTCCTTGTCCTCGTCGGAAAGTTGGTCGTACACAATACCTTTTTCAATAAATTTGAGCTTTGTTTCAATGGTGGTAAAGTCCACGAGGAATCCATCGGTTACGGCTTGGGCAAGCTCATAGCCGTATGTAGGAACGCCGTTTTCAAGCTCAAATATTTCGTAGGTGTTCTTGTCGATCTCTGCCTTTGGCGTTGCGGTAAGACCGACAAGGGGTGCATCAAAGTAAGTAAATATATCTCTGTACTTATCGTAAATGGAGCGGTGTGCTTCATCGACGATAATGAGGTCAAAGTGACCGCAAGTATAGAGCTTTCGATTATCCTCGTCCCGCACGTTATCAATGCAGTTCATCATCGTTTGATAGGTGGAGAATACGCAACGTGCGTCGTAGTTGCTCTTGTCCTCGCAAAGATTGGTGACGGACAAGCTCGGAAGCATATTCACAAAGGAACGCTTCGCCTGCGTAACGAGAGAGTTACGGTCAGCGAGGAACAAGATATTCTTTACCCAACCGTGACGCAAAAGCACGTCACAAAGCCCGATGACCGTTCTTGTCTTTCCCGATCCCGTCGCCATAACAAGCAGAGCTTTACGGCGGTTTTTCTTGTCAAACGCTTCGCATACCGCCTTGATTGCTCCCTCTTGGTAGTATCGTCCCGCAATATCACGGTTGACCGTAATATTTTTAAGACTCATTTTCATCTTTTGCAGACTACATAATTTTTCCAAATCACGCTTGGAATAGATGGCTGCTACCTTTCTTTCGGGGTAGAATCGGTCATTCCAAATGCGTGTGTCAAATCCGTTGGAAAGGAAAATGACAGGTCTGCGTCCGTACTTGTTTTCAAGAGCGTCGGCATAGAGCTTGGCTTGTTGTCTGCCCTTTGAAACATCGTTACAAGTTCTCTTGGCTTCAAGGAGCGCAAGCGGCTTTCCGTCGCTTCCAAAAAATACGTAGTCGGCATAGCCGATCTCGCTTCGGTTGGGCATACCGTACAATTCAAACTCGGTCACGCAATCCACGCCAAGCGTCCACCCTGCGTCCTCGATCATAAAGTCCACGTAAATCTTTCTCGTTTCGTATTCCGAAAGGTCAAGGGGCTTGGGAACGTAGGTCTGTTGTTGCTCGGCACGGCGGGCAGAAAGCTCCGCTTTCAGAGCTTCATTCTCTCTTATAAGCTGCTCAATATCAATTTCGGGTTGTTCGGGTTGCTCGTCCTTCTGCTCCTCCTCTTTCTTGGAAACGAAAGCTACCGCTTCGTCAACGGTAAGTTCAAGCAGAGTTTTGTCAAACTCTTGCTCGGTGTATTCGGGCGCATAGAAATACGCCACGCAATCAAGGAACACAAAGAGGTTTTCAAGGCAGAGTTCGGCTTGCTCTTTCGTCACGGCTTTGCCTCCGTGAGCCGCCTTATTTCCGAGCTTACGAATAAACTCCATTCTACGCCAAATGTCCGTGTCAACAATGCTTCTGAACTCGGCAGCATTGATAAGGTTGACAAGGTTATCTTCGGCGGGAAGCTCTAAATCCTTGTCTATCGAATACATCCATTTGACGGCAAATTCCATTGCCCTACGGCAATTTATAACACAAGCGTCAAGGTCAATATGTAATATTTTCTCAGCAGATATAGCTACGTCAGCAAACACGTCAAATTCGGGATTCGCTTTGAGAAAATCAAAATTCGTTGCCATATTAACCTCCTTTCATTTTTCAGCCGAAATATTTTTGCATTAAAGATTTTTTCAGTATTTCAAGATTATCAAGACTTTCTTGTACGGCTTTTTTTGCCGATTCAACTTGATTGGCGAAATCAACGAACTTTTGTTGAGTTTCCATTGTAGGAAATGGTAACGTAAAGTCAGCTATTTTCGATACACTTAAAGTAAATAATCCCGATGTGGTTACTGCCGTTTTCTTTATTTGTTCTCTACCTTCTTGTGACATAAAATAGTACATCGCATAGGTGGGCAACATTTTTGATTGATTAAATCTTGCTTTAATAAGATGGTTTTGATGTACGCACGGTACTACCTCATTACGCCATATCGCAACTTTACCAATCTGTTCGGGGCTTCCATTTCCCTCAACAAAAAGCAAATCTTCAAATTGCAACAACGTTTTTTCTTTTTCTTGTTCGGTTAGTCCTATATCAAGCATTTCTGTCACATCAATAGATGCAAAGGATACATTTGCAACACGCAAATATGGGAGTTTAAGTTCTAACTTTTCTCGTTTAGAATTTTTAGTCAATCCACCGCTAACGTGTGCAACATCAGACAATTTCACTCTATTATCAGTATTACTAAAAAATTCGATAAATCTTGACCTTATTGTTTCGTTATGTATGCTCAATAACTCTTTATGCCAATCAATAACTTTGTCCACACTTTCAAGGCTTTTTACAATTTCAAATTGCTTTTCTTTTTCGGGATAAAACACTTTGATTTTTTCAATGTTTTTCCTAACAATTTGTGGTTGAGCAGAACCCGTTATTACATCTTGAAAACCTCTGTATTGCAGATAGTATTTAAGATACTTAATATCTACATCGTCAGATAAATTATCAAGAGCCATAGCATTTCCATTTACATAGGAATACGGAACACAGATATTTAGAGCGCCACAAGTAGCTCCACGACAAGTCACCAAAAGAGTCGAGTTTTCGTGATTATATTCAGAAAAAAAACCTATTACACCATTTGCACCATATACGGGATAGCCGTCTTGTGTAAGCATTTCTTCCGATATTGTTTTCCATTGTTTTGGTGTGCAAATATCTCCTAATTCTTTTATCATAACATATTCTCCCACTTAGCCATTTCATTAACAATTTTATCCTTTAATTCATTGGCTCTTTCAATAAGCTCAGTGGTAGAGGGATATTCAACAGCAACACGCTCTACTTTTTTATATTTGTTGATTGCAAGGTCATAATTATTTTCGATAATTTCATCTTTCGCAACAAGGAAAGATTGCTCGGTACGCTTGCACTCCGCATCAGCTTCTCTGTTATGGAAACGCTCAATAATATCGGGAATGTCGTTATCGGAGATAGGCGTTCTCTTATCGTCAAGCGAGAATCCGTCCGCTCTCATATCGTAAAACCACACATTATCCGTACCGCCGTGTCCCGTCTTGGTAAACACCAAAATTGCCGTGGAAACTCCGGCGTAGGGTTTGAATACGCCCGAAGGCATAGAGATAACGGCTTCAAGGCGGTTATCCTCAATAATTGCCTTGCGGATTGCAACGTGTGCGGTGGACGAGCCAAACAGTACGCCATCGGGAACGATGACCGCACATCTGCCGCCAACTCGGAGCATACGGAGCATCAGAGCGAGGAATAAAAGCTCGGTCTTTTTCGTCTTGCAGACTTTGAGAAGATCCGCGGAAACCATTTCATAGTCAAGACTTCCCTTAAAGGGCGGGTTAGCCAAAATCAAGCTATACTTGCCCTTGTCAGCGTTCATATCCGAAAGACTATCCTTGTACTGTATATCGGGATTTTCAACGCCGTGCGTCATCATATTCATAGCGCCGATACGGAGCATTGTTCTGTCCATATCG
>CAZTWE010000077.1:0-9104 GCA_964617165.1 uncultured Ruminococcus sp. | reverse complement strand
AAATACGCTACTCTTAGCGGATTTTCAACCTTTATTTTCTGATCAGATATAAAAAGCAGTGGCGAGGCGGAAATTTCTTTCTACCTCGCCAATTTTGTTTTCGATTACGCCTAAATGCGACAGCCCCTTATTTTAAAGCTGTTTATATATTGCTTGCGAATTGATTTATATATTCAAGATTGCATTCCGTTACAGTCAGATAACCCGTTCCGTCACCCCAATCGTAGAACGTAACGCATATCATTCTGTACGTTCCCGAAGCGGTGGGAAGCTTGTTGTACTCGCCCGTCGTTACGTTGTATATCATGCAGTAGTCGAAATCGATGCTTCTTTCTGCTCTCGGGAGCATGCCTATGTAAGTATTGGGGAGTCGATCTGTGAAATATTTTCCTCTGCAGAGCTGAATTACCTGCTCGTATGATGCGCTGTCATAATATTCCAGGTCGTAGAATATGATATAATCCTCGTTATCCTCAGATGTGTTGGAGTAGCCGTAGGAATAGTCATATTCGGGAATATCCAGCTGTAGCTTGGCTTCTACCGATGCTACAAATTCACTGACGGACTCATCCTCATCCTCGATACCCATATTGATGTCAATCTCACCGAAGGATGAGCCGAGCATAAGGCCGATGAATGATGCCGCAATGATACCTATAACGATATTTTTTGTACCCTCACCGCTTTTTCTTTTCAGCAGTATGCCTACAACGATGCTGGCTACGGGTACTGCAAGCAGGGATCCGATAGCGAGTGCCCCCGCGCCTCCACCGATGATGACCGACACTATCATAACAATAAGGCTTATGAAGCTTGCGGGAAAGCTTGCGAAGAAGAGTATCCAGCCGAGCGTGCCGAGTAATTTGCCCGCAGGCTGTTTTGCCGTGCCAATGCCGCCACTACCGCCGTTTCCGCCGTTTCCACCGTTACTGCCAATGCCGCCATTACCACTGATGCCGCCGCTTGCGGTGGTGCTTTGCCGCGCTTCGTAGGTCGCAAAGCTTTCGGTGTCAAAGGAGCTTGCCCCCTCGGCTATAGCCTCAATATTCGCCTCGGTCAGGCTTTCCGTGGCGTACCCCTCTTTTGTGTCGGGTGCGTCAGCCGCCCCTGCCGTGCCGTCCCGCGAGTCGCTTGAGATGCTCTCCGTGGGAGCTTCATAGCTCATAAAGCTGCCCTCGCCAAACGAGCTTGCGCCCTCGCCCGTTAAGTTAGTTTTGTCCTCTCCGATATTCATAACCGCCTCCTTGTAATAATAGGACTTGTTTTTCAGACTTGATCATCCTTCGGGATTTTCAAGCTTTCTTTTTATTGCCAAAAAAGTTTTTTCACTTATCACGTGCTCTATCTTGCAGGCATCCTTCGATGCGGTTGCCGCATCAACGCCAAGTCCCTCGATAAACGAGGAAAGTATGGTATGCCTATGATAAATACTTTCCGCAACGGCAAATCCCTTTTCGGTCAGATGAATGTGGCTGTAGTCGTCAACCGTGATATAACCGTCCTTTTTCAGAATTCCGACAGCACGGCTTACCGAGGGCTTTGAATAGCCAAGCTCCTCGCAAATATTTATAGCGTGAACGTGATTGTCTTTTTTTGAGAGAACGTATATCGTTTCAAGATACATTTCTCCCGATTCCTGCAATGCCAATTCATGCACCTCTTTTCTTTCACTTACTTTTATTTTAACATATAGGAGGGAATTTGTCAATCGGAACGTCTATTTCTCTTCCGAGATGCAGTGAGTATATCCCAACCTTGGCGGGACGCTTTCCGAACATCAGCTCTATGGCATCCGCGTAGTAGGATAGCTGAAGCGTGTGTGCACGAAGAAGCCTTGCTTCACCGAGAGCCTCGTTGGAAAGCTCCTCGCGAGAAAGCCTGTCGGTCTTGTAATCTATCAGATGCAGATTGCCGTCAAAGTCCTCTATAATACAGTCGATAACGCCCTGAACAAGCACCTCTTTTCCGCTGAGCGATGCGGCTCTCTCTTCGTCTCGGGTGAAACGCTCCGCGGGTAGCTTTACGTTAAATCGAAGCTCGCGGTAGAGCTGCTTTGCCGCTTTCATTTTATCAAAAAGTGCGGAGTGGGTGAACTTTTCAAGCTCCTTTATCCGTACACGCTCCGCATCCTCGCGTGAGATGAATTCAAGCTGTGTCAGACGATCAAGCTCCGCTTTTACATTTTCTTTGAGCCTGTCAAGGTCACAGAACTGCATCACCGTGTGGGTAGCTATTCCGCGCTTAGCACTTTCTCCCGATACGATACCCGTTATAAATTTGGGAAGTATTGCCCGTTTTTCATCCTCGCCCACTGTGGGCGAGGCGTTCGTTTCGGCATCTGCGATAAGTCCCTCGGATATCAGAAGCTCGGTAAGAGGGGCTTCCGTGCCCTCGGTACCGTCAAGCACCGTTGGAGATAGCTTGGATACGGATATTTTTTCGGGTAGTGTTTCAAGAGCGTGCAGGGGGTAAACGAAGCTGAAGCGCGCTCTGTAATCCTCCGCTGACAGCACGTTATGCCCACGATGCTCTGTACCGACATCTTCCGTGCCGCCGTTCGCAGTTGCTATGGTTTCCTGAGCCGCGCTTAACGCGGGCGTGTCAAACACAAGCTTGCCGCATTTTCTGCCTGCGAGGACCATATCAAGAAAACTTTTGGCTTTGGTGATGAAATATTTTGAGTTTAAGCTACGAAGAATCTCAAGCTTTGCTGCGTATTTTTCGGGATCCTTTGAGGAGCAGCTGCCGAAAACGTAGAGCATCTCTCGCGCACGTGTCAGCGCAACGTAAAGCACTCGGAGCTCCTCGTCATACTCGCATCTTTTTATGTGATGGTTAATGATAAGACCCGCGGGATTTTCAACTAAGGCAAGCCCTGTGTCGTCTCTCAGCTTGAATGAGATGCCGAAACCGTCGGAAAACGCTATCTTTTCGGTGCTGACCTTGCCCCGTGACGCGGTGTTGGCAAGAATACATACGGGGAACTCAAGCCCCTTTGATTTATGCACGGTCATGAGCCTTACGGCGTTTTCCTCGGTGTTTGAGTCAGCCGCACCGAATTCCTCTCCGCTCTCGATCATATCGTTGACGTAGCTTATAAAGCTGTAAAGCCCCTTGAAATCCGATTGCTCATACTTCCTTGCATAAGAGTGAAGAAGAATGAGATTTTCTCTGTCTCCGTTTTTTGCCGCCAACGCCATAAGTCCGCTTTCTCTGTAAATAAGAGAGAGCAGGACATCGGTTTTCTGACCCTCGGCAAGCTTTCTGTACCTGACAAGAGAGGTGATGAAGCGCACCCCGTGTTCATAATCGGGGTTTTTGTTTACGTATTCGATAAGGGCCTCCCACAGCGTCTCTTTTTCCGACTCGCGCCTTATTACAAGCAGCTCGTCTGCGGAAAATCCGAACAGGGGAGAGCACATGAGCGCCGCAAGATAAATATCTCTTCGCGGATTGTCTATGCTGTATAAAAAGGACAGTGCAAGCAGCACCGCTTCGCAAAGGAAGAGATTTCCCGTATCAACAACGCTTACGTTTATGCCGAGAGATGACAGGCGAGCCGTCGTCTCTTTTGCGCATGTACCTTTTACCGAGCGCATGAGCACGGCTATATCCTTTGGCTGTATTTGCGAGCCGTTCGCAAGAGTTCCGCACCGAAGAAGCTCGGATATCTTATTAACGATACATTCCGCCTCCGCCGCCGCGGCTGCCTTATCCTCGTGCTCGTCATCGTCACTGTTGTCCTCCGTGTCGGTGGCTACAGTCTCAGCTACCGTTTTTTCAACCAGGTGTATCTCGGGCACGTGCCGTGTCGGTGCGCTGCCGTCGGGATATATTTTTGAGAATTTCAGCTTGTCACCTTCGACGTAGCCTATATTATCTCCGACAAGCCCGAAAAAGGTATCGAAAATTCCGTTGACAAAGTCCACAACGAACTCGTCGCATCTGAAATTGTTTGACATGAATATTGAGGCTGCGGGATAATCATTAGCGGAACCGAGGGGCGGGAATTTGTTTTTCATCCTCGCGAATATCTCGGGCTTTGCCGAGCGGAAGCCGTAAATGCTTTGCTTTATATCTCCAACCATAAATCGGTTGTCGCTTTTTGATATTGCCTCAAATATCTTGCTTTGCAGACCGTTTACGTCCTGATATTCGTCAACGTAAACGGCATCAAATTTGGATGCAAGCTCATGCGCAAGCTCGGTGCGCTCACCGTTTTCGTCATAAAGTGCCTCGTAGGCATAACGCTCAACGTCGGAGAATTCGCATATACCGCGTTTTTTCTTTTCCTCTCTGAATACGGTGTAGTATTTCTTTAAGAAGCGATAGAAAACGCCGAGCGCAGCGTAGAGCGAGCGATAAAGCTCGCGCCATTCGTCCTCGGTATAAAGGAAATATTTTGTCTTGAATGCTTTCACGTCATCGGTAAGATAGTCGTGTAAAAGCTCAAACGTCTCGGAAAATTCCGAGGTCTTGTCCTCTTTCGGGCGAGCTATTCTTCCCGCGTTAAACAGTGCGAGGGCATCTCTCAGCTGGGCGTAGCCCCTCGCACTGATAAAGCTTTCTATATATCCGAGATCCGACTGTGCCGCGGCAAGATTTTTTTCATCTATCTTTTCACCCGTTGCGAGCGGAATGATCTTTTTGTACGCCTTAACGTACTCTTCGAATACATCCTTTGCGTAGGAGAAGATATATCCGCCAAGCTTCGTTTGCTCAACCGTGGTAAAGCTGTCTGGGTTATATTCCTCGATAAGGGGCAGGAGCGTGTCAATTCCCGCCTCGCAGGATTTCAGCTTATCAAAGATAAAGTTTATTGATTCGGCAAGCTCCTCCGTGTGCTTGACGCTTGCAAGCGCATCACCGAGAGCAATAAATTCCTCAGCTGTGCATACGTCGCAAAGCTCACCGCTGTACGCAGCGTTTATAAGCCCCTCAAGCACTCCCGAGGAAAGTATCTTTACCTCAGGCGGCTCCGCTATGCGGTAATTCGGGGGCAGACCTATGCTTTCGGCACATGAGCGCAGTATACTGTTGCAAAAGGAGGTTATAGTCATTATCCTTGCATCCTTTATGCGCAATAGCTGCTCTTCAAGCCTTTTGTTTTTCGGGTCCTTCGCCGATTGCTCCTTGACCTTTTTGCTGACGCGCTCGCGCAGCTCGTCCACTGCCGCGTTCGTATACGTGGCTATAAGCATCCTGCCGATATCTCCGGGATGATCCTCATCGAGTATGGACTGTATTATTCTTTCAGTGAGAGTTGCGGTTTTACCCGAGCCTGCCGCCGCGCTGACGAGTAGAGTACGGTCTCTTGTATCTATTGCGAGCTGTTGCTCAGCTGTCCATGCCATAGCGATCTCCTTTATACGTCAAATTGTTTTATCGGTTTTATAGCAAGCCCCGTGTCAAATTCTCTGACTTCTCCGAGGGCGAAAAATCCGTTTTTTCCATAGAGGGTAACGCGCTCTTCTTTCGGTAAAGATAACCCAAGCTTTGAAAGATATATTTCAACTCCGCATCTCGCGAGCCTTTCGAAAAATTCGGGAAGAGTTACGCTTTTGTAGCACGCAAAAACGCGCTCTATTGGTATTATGCATGCTTCTCGTTCCTCCTCGCTCATCTCTTCAAGCTCGGAGAGCGTATGCGCATCGTCAAGCGAGAATACCGAAGCGTGAGTTCGTTCAAGAGCCGCCATGACCGCTCCCGTGCCGAGTTTTTTTCCTATATCGGCACAAAGCGTGCGTATATACGTTCCCTTTGAGCAGTGAACGTCAAGCGCATAATCGGTATCGCTCTCTTTTCTTACGCTTATTTCGTGCACCGTTATTTCGCGTGCCTCACGCACGACGGTGCCCCCCGACCTTGCAATGTCGCAAAGCTTATGCCCTCCTACCTTCAGGGCAGAGTACATAGGGGGTATCTGCATGCTTTTTCCGAGAAAGGAGCTCACTGCCGCCCGTACGTCCTCTTCGGACACCGATACCTCCGACGTCTGCAACACCTCTCCCGTAATATCCTCGGTGTCGGTAGTCAGTCCGAGGCGCATTATCGCTCTGTAATGCTTGTCGGATGTGAGCATGTATTCGCTCGCCTTGACTGCCCGACCTATAAGTATCGGCAAAACGCCCGTTGCAAGCGGATCAAGGGTACCCGTGTGTCCTGCTTTATCCGCGCGGAAAAGCCTTTTTATGCGTGTTACCGCGCTTTGCGAGGATATACCCTCTTCCTTTTTCAGGACAACAACTCCACTTTTCATATTAATTTCTCCTAAGAATATCGCTTTTTATAATTCTATCACATTTTAACGTAAATTTCAACTAAAACCGCCATTAAAAGAAAAATATACGCGTGCAAGCGTTATTAACCCATCCCGAGCCTTGAATATTCCAATAAAATATCGCAATTTGCGCTAAAATCGGAAATAAACTCGTCTCGCGGTACAAAATACGCACGTTCTGCCGAACATTCGCCCGAAAGAATGTGTTTACAACAATTGAAAGTCGACAAAAAACGCATGCGGCTCGCGGTATAATGAGGAAAATGATAAAAAGTAAAACAAAAAACGCACCTTTGCGAAAACGTTAAGGAGAAGCCCTATGAATATTAAGGGAAAGGAAAAAACAAAAAATCAAGTTCCGCCGCTGGGCATAGGAAAAAGCATCAGGAGCGACGTGGAAGCGGTCGACTCAGGGGGCGTTCAGAATTTCAAGCTGTGGATGAACGTTATAACGGTAGCCATAGGCTTTTTGTTCGGCGGCTGCCATTTGGTGTTCGGAGCCTATCCTCTGGGGCTTGCACTTGTTTCTGTGCTTGAGGGCGGAGTATGGCTGGCACTGCTGGGTGTTGCGCTCGGCTCGCTGACGCTCGGCAGATCGGGGATAATATACGGAATGATAGCGATACTCGCTGTATTTTTGCGAATAGTTATCTCCGGAGGAGAAAAGGTGAACGTGCGACAGGGCGGTGGCAATGGAGCCGAGGGCGGCAACGGACTTTTTTCGGAAAAGATCATGCTTCGTGTTTGCAGTGCAGTGATAAGCGGCTTTGTTGCCGCGCTTTACGAGGTGCTGCTGTCGGGGCTTTCGCTTGAGAGCATACTGTTCGGTGTTTCAATGATACTTTTGCCCGGCATTATAACTCTTGCGCTTTCCGGTATCTATCTGCAAAAAATTGGGCCTCGTGAGCTGATATTCGGCTCGGGGCGTATCTTCAACGGCTCCGAGACAAAAGGGGAGCGTGCGAAGCTTATATTGTACCGTGCGAGTGTTCTTATCTTCATAACGCTCGTTTCGGTCTCACTCGGAAAATATAAGATATTCGGAGTGGATATAGGCTTTATATTTGCGGGAGCGATAACTATTTTTACAGCAAAACGGTTTGGCTCGCTTTACGGTGCGGTAGTTGGATTTTTTGCATCATTCGGTATATCGGGGCTTTATTCCCCTGCCTTTGCACTGCTTGGTGCGGCAAGCGGAGCTATATTTACGTTCGGTAGTCTTTATGCACTGATAGCAGGCGGAGCCTTTCTTTCACTTTGGGGGGCATACGCAGGGGGCGTGTCAGGTTTTCTCAGCGTTTTCCCCGAATATCTCATCAGTGCGTGCCTGATGTTCCCCGTTATCAGGTATCTTGAACGTGAGGATTGCCCCGAGGTTTGTGAGAGTGTCAGGCGACGCGCGACCGATATGGTCGGAACGATGGCACTCGCGTACAGAAACAGGCAGTCTCTTGTGACAGAGGAGCTTGAGTGTGCGCTCGGCTCGCTTTTGCCGAAAATAAAAGGCTTCTCACAGGATAGCGGTCTATGTGAGGATTACACCGTTTTCGCAAAGCTCCTGAGCGATGCAGGTGCTCGCGCAAATGCCGACAGAGACATGAACGAGGAGCTGACGGACAGAATAGAAAAGATATTTTTCGAGTCCGGATTTTCGGACGGTGTGGTGCGCGCCTTTGGAGAAAAACGTCCGCATTTTATCCTTGCCGGTGAGGACCGTGACGGAGTTCTGATAACCGCCCCCGCCCTGCGTGAGAAAATATCGCAGGCAGCAGGTGTGAAGCTCTCGGAGCCTGAATATTTCAGACGTGACGATATGGTTCTTATGGAGTGCATGGCGGCAAAACGCTATAAGCTGCGCTCGGCAAACGCGAAGCTTGCAGGTGCAAGCGGTGAGGTATCGGGCGATACCGTTAAGGTTTTTGAGGGAGCAAATTTCTTTGCCTACGGTCTTATATCCGACGGAATGGGCAGCGGAGAGGTAGCGAAGGAAACCTCGGAGTTTGTCGGTGCGTTTCTTTCCTCGGTGCTCGGATGCACGGAATCCTATTCAACCGTTATGCATGCACTGAATTCGATAATCAGACGCGGTAGCGAGGAGTGCAGCGTCAGCGTGGATCTTTTCTCTTTTGATCTTGTAAGAGGAGAGGCAACGTTTATAAAAAGCGGAGCGGCACCGTCCTATATCAAGCGCGGAGAGTCGCTGTTCAGAATAAAATCGCAAACTATGCCCTTGGGGCTCTTAAAGCAGGTGGATGCCGAAAAGATAGTTGCCGAGGTCGAAGAGGGAGACGTGATAATAATGCTCTCGGACGGTATACTTCCGGGCGGTGACGAGACCTCATGGCTCCCCGAGCTGCTCAAGCGCCCGATAGAGGGGGAGCTCGGAGACTTCGCAAGAGAAATAATCGAAGCCGCTGTGGAAAACGGAGGCGGTGCTGATGATATGAGCGTGCTTGTCATGAAAGTCGTAGCCCTGTAAGGATTGACCGACCGAAAAACCGTGGAGATACTCTTATCCGAGACAACCGAATCTCTGCTTTTTGTGTGGCATGGCGTTTGTCTTTGGCATAAAATACTATTGGGAAGAAAATTCCCCGAAAGGATAGACCCATGAAAATAGTACTTTTGCGCACGCCTAAGTTGCTTGTGCCGTTACTTAAAAAGCTTTTTGGAATAGCTTGACGTTCATAATAAATTGACCTTGATTTTTATAATCAGGCAAAAAAACCTGCTAAATAATGCCGTGGCTTCTTAAGGACAGTTTCTGAAAATTAAGAACTACGAGCATTGCGAAGGCAAAGAAAAATACGAGAACATTTCGGTG
>CAZTWE010000076.1:0-9139 GCA_964617165.1 uncultured Ruminococcus sp. | reverse complement strand
CGCCGACAAGCAGGACCTTTGATATCTCGGATGCGGAAAGTCCTGCATCGCTGAGTACCTTTCTTGTGGGTGCCATGGTAGCCTCAACAAGGTCGTGAGTAAGCTCGTCGAATTTAGCACGGGTGAGGGTTGCCTCAAAGTGCTTGGGACCTGTTGCATCTGCTGTGATGAAGGGCAGGGAGATTTCGGTGCTCATAACACCGGAAAGCTCGATCTTTGCCTTTTCTGCTGCGTCTTTAAGGCGCTGATGTGCCATCTTGTCGGTACGAAGATCTATTCCACCGTTTTCCTTTGCAAAGGTAGCTGCCATCCAGTCAACTATTCTTGCATCGAAATCGTCTCCTCCGAGACGGTTGTTACCTGCGGTTGCAAGAACTTCAAACACACCGTCGGAAATGTCAAGCAAAGATACGTCAAAGGTACCGCCGCCAAGGTCGAATACCATGATCCTCTGAGCTTCTTCCTTGTCAATGCCGTAAGCGAGAGCTGCCGCGGTGGGCTCGTTGATTATTCTCTTTACCTCAAGACCTGCGATCTTACCTGCATCCTTTGTAGCCTGACGCTGTGCGTCGCTGAAATAAGCGGGAACTGTGATAACAGCCTCGGTAACGGTAGTTCCGAGATAAGCTTCGGCATCTGCCTTGAGCTTCTGGAGTATCATTGCGGAGATTTCCTGAGGCGTGTATTTCTTGTCATCAATGGAAACCTTTTTGTCAAGACCCATATCTCTCTTTATGGAGCTTACCGTTTTGTCGGGGTTTGTAACAGCCTGACGCTTAGCAACCTGACCGACAAGTCTTTCACCGGTCTTTGTGAAAGCAACCACGGAGGGAGTCGTTCTCGCTCCTTCGGGGTTAGTTATAACGATGGGCTCACCACCCTCGAAAACTGCAACGCAAGAGTTCGTTGTACCTAAATCAATACCTATAATTTTTCCCATTTTTAATTCCTCCAAAAATATATTGCAAAATTTTAATTAACAGTTTTAACCATAGCGAAGCGTATTATCTTGCTTCCCTTTTTGTATCCCTTCTGGAATACGTCAACGATCTCGCCCTCACCGAGCGTATCGTCCTCTGCATGGAGCACTGCATTGTGCAGATTGGGGTCAAACGTCTCGCCAACCTCGCCGACGGGCTCCACCTTCAGCTTTGAGAACACCGCTTCGACCGATTTCAGGGTCATCGCAAGTCCCTCTTTTACCTTTTCACCGTCATCGTAAAGAGCCGCGCGCTCAAGATTATCTATAATAGGAAGAAGCTCACCTACGGTATCCGCTACCGCATCGCCGTAAAGCGCATCCTTTTCCTCTCTTGATCTTCTGCGGAAGTTTTCGTATTCCGCCGCCATTCGCAGATGCTGATCGTCCTTTTGCCTGATCAGCTCTTCAAGCTCTTCTATTTTCTTTGCAAGCTCCTCGGCAGTGGGGGGCGTGTCGACTTTCGGTGCTTCTGCACCCGTCGCATCCTCTTTTACCTCGGCTGCCTCGCTTGCCGCCGCTTCGTTTTCACACAGAGCATCTGTTTCTGCGTTCTTTTTGTTTTTATTCTCCGACACCGTACTGTCCGCCTTTCATGTTTTCGACAAATCAATCGTCATCACTGTCACCTGAGCCAAGCAGGTTAACACCGTCGCCAAACATGCGGTCTATGCCGAATGCAAGGCGGTTTATCATCTTAATTACCTTCTGATAGTCCATTCTGCGAGGTCCGATAACGCCTATCGCCACACGCTTGTTGCCTATCGAAATGTTTTTGAAGATCATCGTTGTATCGCTCATAACGTCATCCTCACTGTCGGTCCCAATATAGACGTTTATGCCGTCCTTATTCAGTGATTTCGATGATATTACGTCGAGCAGCTTATCCTTCTCTTCAAGCACACCGAGCAGATCTCCGAGCTTCGATACGTCCGAGTATTCGGGGTATTTCAGCAGCTTATTTACACCCTCTACCTTTATATCCGCGGTATCAAGCTCGCTCATTGCCTCGTAGATTGCTTTTATCGAGGGGTGAACTATTGCGAACGATGCTCCCATGAGTGCTTCGAGCTTCATTATAATGGGCATCGTGATTTCGTCACTCGTCAGATTTACAAGGTAGATGTTTGCAGCATCCGTCAGTCTTGATACGTCCTCTCTCGTTATGGTGAATCCGAGTGAGAGAGTTTTGGATTTTACCACGGAACCCAAGAACGTCATAACAAGGTGGAAGCTCTTTTGCGAAATGTATACCGCATCAAAGCGTTCTATTCTCGCCTTGCCCGCGCTCGTTTTGAAAGCGATACCCGTATAGTCGGTAAAGGACGATGCAAGGTGCGATGCCTCGGCAAGTATCTGATCCATTTCCGTAAGCTTGTATCTGAGCTTTTCGTTTATCTCGTCTATCTCGTTTCTCGTTTCGGTATACTGACGTACAAGCGAATCAACGTAGTAACGGTAGCCGAGCACCGACGGAACTCTGCCCGCAGAGGTATGCGGCTGAACAAGATAACCCATGTCCTCAAGCTCTGCCATCTCGTTGCGTATCGTAGCGGAGGACGCCGAAATGCCTACCTCGGAAGAGAGGTATTTCGATCCTACCGGCTCACCGTGGCTGATGTGTGCATCCACTATCGCTTTCAGTATCTGCTGCTTTCTTTTGCTGAGCTGATTATCGTTCATTTCGCTATCCCTCCCCCTCTTTTTAGCACTTCGAAGGTGAGAGTGCTAATCTCACCGACAATAATATAATACATTTTCCTACGCGTGTCAAGAGCTTTTCTCTAAAAATGTATGAATTTTTTGTTAACATTAAGCAATGTTGACGCGCGATTGCTATTTTTATTTTGATTTTTGAGTGTAATTTCAAAAAAATCTTGACTTTATCTATATTTTATTATATAATTAAATAGTACGATTATTCGCAAAACCGCATACGCGGTGTCTGCTACATAGATATACGGCTAATCGTGTTAAGTATTGAATATAAGAAAATCACAAGAAAGGAAGTGTACAAATGTATCCATGGCTGTTTTTGATTATTGGCCTTGCAGGCGGCATCGCTGTCGGTGTCGGCGTGGGCTTTTTAATTAGAAAAGTGGTTGCGGAAAAGAAGCTTGGCTCTGCGGAAGAGCAGGCGAAGCGTATTCTTGAGGACGCAATTAAAAATGCGGAAACCACCAAGAAGGAAGCTATTTTCGCGGCTAAAGATGAAATTTTCCAGATGAAAAAAGAAGCCGATGCGGATGTAAAGGAACGCCGCAAAGAGGTTTCGCGCCTTGAGCGCAGGGTTGCGCAGAAGGAAGAGACTCTTGATGCAAAGATCGAGGGACTTGAGAAAAAGGAGCTCGCAATGCAGGAAAAGCGGGCTGAGATCGAAAGCCTCAAGGAAAAGACCGAGGCTACTCTCAGTGCTCAGATAGCAACGCTTGAGAGGATAGCGGGCTTGACGAGCGAGGAGGCATTGGCTGAGCTCGTTGCAAGGCTTGATGACGAGATGAAGCACGAGACCGCGCTTAAGATCTCCGAGTATGAAGAAAAATTCCGTGACGAGGCGGATGCAAAGGCAAAGGATATTCTTTCGCTCGCTATTCAGCGCTGCGCCGCAGATCACGTGAGTGAGATAGCTATATCGGTAGTTCAGATCCCCGGTGACGAGATGAAGGGTAGGATCATCGGCCGCGAGGGAAGAAACATAAGAACTATCGAGAACCTTACGGGCGTTGAGCTTATCATAGATGATACGCCTGACGTTATTACCGTTTCAGGCTTTGATCCCGTTCGCCGCGAGGTTGCGAGAATTGCTCTTGAAAAGCTTATTGCGGATGGCAGAATACATCCTGCAAGAATAGAGGAGATGGTTGAAAAGGCTCGTCGCGAGGTTGATAATTCGATCAAACAGGCAGGCGAAAAGGCTGTCTTTGAAACAGGTGTTCACGGTCTGCACCCCGAGGAGATAAAGCTGCTCGGAAGAATGAAGTACCGCACCTCTTACGGTCAGAACGCTCTGAGACATTCGATAGAGGTATCGATGCTTGCAGGTGTTATTGCCGATGAGATGGGAGCCGACGTTACCGCTGCGCGCCGCGCAGGTCTGCTTCACGATATAGGTAAGGCTGTTACGGCAGAGGCTGAGGGCTCGCACATCCAGCTTGGTGTTGATATCGCCAAGAAGTATCGCGAGAGCAAGGAGATCATTCACGCTATCGAGGCACACCATAATGACGTTGAGCCGACGGGTATTCTTGATTTCATCATTCAGGCTGCCGATGCGATAAGTGCGGCACGTCCCGGTGCCCGCCGCGAGGACGTTGAGAATTACATCAAGCGTTTGCAGAAGCTTGAAGAGGTTGCAGGCGACTTTGAGGGTGTGGACAAGACCTTTGCTATTCAGGCAGGCCGAGAGGTAAGAATCATGGTTAAGCCCGAGGTCATCAACGATGACAAGATGAAGCTTCTCGCAAGAGACATTGCGAAGAAGATAGAAACCGAGCTTGACTACCCCGGTCAGATAAAGGTAAGTGTTATCCGCGAGAGCAGAACGGTGGATTACGCGAAATAAAATACAGCCGACAGGCAAGCTTCGGGGGCTGTCTCAATTTGCATTTGAGACAGCCCCTCTTTGAGACCTTTTAAAAGCTTAAAATTTTCGTGCTTTGCACGGTAGAATCGAGAATTTTGTGAAAATACTTGCAGTAGGTGACGTAACAAGTCCGGGTGGGCTTTTACATCTTGAAAAGAAGCTATGGAGCGTAAGGCGCAAGTTCGGAATAGATCTTTGTGTTGTCAACGGTGAGAATGCCTCGTTTATAACGGGAATATCGGGCGAGGGGGCGGAACTGCTTTTGCGTTCGGGAGCGGACGTAATAACGGGCGGAAACCATACCCTGCAAAATCACGCTGCATGGGAGATGCTGGATGAGAGATGCGAGGTGCTTCGCCCGATCAATTATCCAAAAGGAACTCTCGGCAGAGGCTATACGGTAACAGACACGGGTACGTGCCGTGCTCTTGTTATCTCGGCTATGGGAACCGTTCACATGGACCCACAGCTTGATTTGCCCTATGCCTATATAGACGAGGTGCTTTCGTCAGAGCACGGCAACTATGATATTGCCGTCATGGATATTCACGCTGAGGCAACGGGCGAGAAGCTTGCCATAGCACATAATTACGACGGAAAAATAAACGTAATGTTCGGCACGCATACTCACGTTCCCACAGCGGATGCTACGGTGCTTCCCGAGGGGAGCGGATATATAAGCGATCTCGGAATGTGCGGTGAGAGCGGAGGAATACTCGGCATAGAGGTTGCCTCGGTGCTTTCCAAGATGAGAGACAGGCTGCCGGGAAAATTCAAGTGCGCTGAGGGAGACGTTACTGCGGATGCCGTAGCCTTTACGCTTGATGCGAGCGGGCGCACAACAGAGATCAAACGAATAAAATTCTGAGAGGGAGAGATCATGGCAGAGCTTAGAGCTGAGGTCATTGTAATAGGAGCGGGTCATGCAGGCATCGAGGCTGCGTTGGCAGCCGCAAGAATGGGTGTGCAAACCGTTATATTTACCGCCAATCTGGATGCTGTCGGAAATATGCCCTGCAACCCCTCTATCGGAGGAAGCGCAAAGGGGCATCTTGTGTTTGAGATAGATGCTCTCGGCGGTGAGATGGGCTACGCTGCGGATACCGTTACACTCCAGTCCAGGACGTTAAATCTCGGCAAAGGGGCGGCCGTTCATTCAAAGCGCACACAGGTGGATAGGGATGCGTACAAAAGGTATATGAAGCGCACACTGGAGTCCGAGCGTAATCTTCGCCTGATACAGGCGGAGATAGTGGATATCCTTACCGAGGAAAGAAACGGTGTACGGTGCGTGTCGGGTGTTGTAACACGTCTCGGTGAGACGTGGCGCACAGAGCGTGTAATTATTGCAACGGGTACCTATCTTGAAAGTGAGATATTCGTCGGTGATAAAGTGTACTCGGCAGGGCCTGACGGTATGATGCCGTCACGGGGGCTTTCGGCAGCGCTTGTACGCGAGGGATTGTCTCTTCAGCGATTTAAAACAGGAACGCCTGCGAGGGTACACAGGCGTTCGATAGATTTTTCGGCTCTTGATGAGCAGTGCGGTGAGGATGATGCAACACCGTTTTCCGAAAGGAGCGATCCGAATAAAATAAAAAACAAGGCTGTCAGCTGTCATATAGTCTATACGAATACCGACACGCATAAGATCATACTTGACAATCTTTCGAAGAGTGCCATGTATTCGGGCAATATTGTCGGCACGGGGCCCAGGTACTGCCCGTCAATAGAAACAAAACTGGTAAGATTTGCGGATAAGGACAGGCATCAGCTTTTTGTCGAGCCGTGCGGCAGTGATACGGACGAGATGTATATTCAGGGCTTCTCCACCTCTATGCCTACGGACGTTCAGTATGAGATGCTGAAAAGTCTTAATGGCTTCGAAAACGCTGAGATAATGAGATACGCCTATGCCATAGAATACGATTGCGCCGAGCCGACTCAAATGCTTCCGACACTTGAATTCAAGTGCGTTCGCGGCCTTTACGGAGCAGGTCAGTTCAACGGCACCTCAGGCTATGAGGAAGCGGCGGCACAGGGATTGGTAGCAGGAATAAACGCAGCTCTTGCAGTCAAGGGTGAGAAACCTATGATACTACCGAGAAGCTCATCTTATATAGGTACGCTTATAGACGATCTTGTTACAAAAGGTACAAGTGAGCCGTACCGTATGATGACCTCGCGCAGCGAGTATCGCTTGATACTCAGACAGGACAATGCCGACCTTCGCCTGACTGATATAGGCAGGCGTGTGGGATTGATAGGTGACGAGGCGTATCAACGCTTCACACAAAAGCGTTCTATGATAGAAGAAGAGATAAGACGTGCGGAAAAAACCACGGTGCCGCCCTCGGAGGAGGTCAATGCGCTTCTTTCGGCAAACGGCTCATCGAAGATAACCACGGGTATAAAGCTTGCCGAGCTTATACGTCGTCCGGAGCTTGGATATGAGGTGCTGGCCCCGATAGACACAAACAGACCCGCTCTGACGCGCGGTGTGCGTATAACCGCAGAGATAAGCATTAAATATGACGGATATATAAAACGTCAGATGGCGGAGGTAGCAAGGAGCGCAAAGCTGGAAGAAAAGCTGATACCGCCGGATATCGATTACAAACAGATAGTAGGCTTACGTATTGAGGCGGCTGAAAAGCTTGACGTGATACGCCCTGCGAGCCTTGGTCAGGCATCTCGCATCAGCGGAGTTAATCCTGCGGATATAAGCGTGCTGATGATACGGCTGGGACTGACGTGAAAATACTGTGTTAGTTTACGTAGATAACTCTGCCCTCACGGCGAGGTTTTTTTGCGGGATATTCGCACGCTGCGTAGCCGAGTGCGAGATGACCGATGCCCTCAACGTCCTCAGTAATGCCTATTGAGGTGAGCCACTCTTTCCATTCCGCTGTCTCAAACGTCTCCTTCGCACGGTGTATCCAGCAGGAACCGAGACCTATAGAATGGGCCGCAAGCATCATATTTCCGAGCGTGAGGCTTCCGTCATAAACGTAGGTGTGGGCTTCTTTTTTTGCAAGCACTATAAGTATGACCGGTGCGTTGTAGAAAGGATCTTTTGCACCGTACATTTTGCCGTTGAATTCAGCAAGCTTGGCTCTTATTTCGGGATTTCTTACGGCAACAATGATAGGAGCCTGCATATTTCTTCCGCTTGCTGCTTCAAGTCCTGCCTTTATTACCGCATCAACGTCTGCCGCGTCGGGCATATCCGACTTAAAGGACTTGATGCTTCTTCTTATTTCGATGCATTTTAAAATTTCATTCATTTATTTTTCCTCCCCAAGGATTTCGTGCGTTTGTATTATCTTTTCAGCATTGCAGAATACTACTGTGATCCTTCCATCTTTGAAAACAAATCCGCCGCCGATGAATTTATTTTCCTTGACGTTCGGCTCGGAAGCAACAGCGAGTGGGCAGGGCTGCCCCAGGGCATCCCGTTCGGAGCCGGGCATGGATATGCACAGCTTGTGAGTGTGTCCGGCTATCATTATATCCGGCTTGACGTTTTCTTTCAGCAGCTTGCACCAATAGGTATAAGTGTCCTCTTCAATATTGAAAGGCGGCTGAAAACGCATGGAAAACGGAACGTGTGCCATAACTATTCTGCGTCTGACGCCCTCTGCTGCGTATTCCTCGGATGCGTTTGATATTATGCTCTCTATGTATTTTGTTTCTTCTTTTCTGAAAGCGTGGCAGCAGTTTGTATTACCGTACTCAGCGTTGGTGTCAAGCTTATCCTCGCCGCAGTCGAGCACAAGACCCCAAAGCGAGCCGAGACGGAATGAAAAGTAAGAGCTGCCGCCGCGTGTCGGAGTATAGTCCTCAATGCGTTCAGCGTAAATTCCGCGCGTGTCATGATTTCCGCGAGAGAATACAACGGGAACCGCGCCACCTGCTATTCGGGACGAGATTTCGAAAAACGTATCAAAATATTCGAGCTTGCCGCTGTGATTTATAACGTCTCCGTTGAGTATAAGCAGGTCGGTCTTTCCAAATTCGGCTTCGAATTGTTTTGCTGCTCCCACAGGAGCATCGACCATACCGTGAGCATCAGCGATGTGAAACGCCCTGAAATCACCCTCGGGCAGAGGAGAGAAGCTGAATTCAACCTCTTCGATGTCACCCGTTTCGGAGAAATAAGGCTTTCTTTCGATCATACGCCTGTAGCAAACGGTGTATTTTTTCTCGCGGTCAAGCTCAGCCATAGGAACGGTGAGCTTGTGAAGCAGGGTTGCCGAGCGCAGAACTCCGTTTGAATGGTCGTAGTAGTTTTCATTGCCGACGCGCACCCACATAACAGAACTCTCGGTTACGGGCACGAATATCTTATAGCTGTTGCCAACTGCGAAAACCGTAGGCGAGTATTTCAGAATATTTTCCATAAAATTACGCTCCTTAGTAGCTTTTTCATCATTTATTATATAACACGCGCGCGAGAATGTCAACAAAAAACTTGCAGCTCGCCTACCGATACGTAGGTTTTGAAAGTGATTTTTTCACATACGTAAATTCTCAAAGTAAATGCAACAGTAGCACGAGGGGTTGCATTTAGTATG
>CAZTWE010000075.1:0-9208 GCA_964617165.1 uncultured Ruminococcus sp. | reverse complement strand
TCTTTCTACCTCGCCAATTTTGTTTTCGATTACGCCTAAATGCGACAGCCCCTTCTCTTAATATACAAAATCAAATTCGAAATCGTATATGCTCACAGTGTCACCCTCTTCAACGCCTGCCTCGCGAAGCCTTTCTATAACTCCGTTTTTAATAAGGACACGTTGGAAGAAATTAAGGGATTCGTAATCGTTGAAGTTGATCTTTGACATAAAGTTAAACAGCCACTGACCTTCAACCACAAATATCTTGCCCTCTTTGCGCACCGTGGTTTCGGTGATATCGCTCTCCGAGACGGTAGGCTCATTTTCGATATATTCAGGCTCGTAAACCGTCAGGGGCGGAAGCTCCAGAAGCTTTTTCGCAGTAGCCGAAACAAGAAGATCAAGTCCCTCTCCTGTAATTGCTGAGACCGCAACGACCTCTCTTGACAAGCTCTTGCAATAATCGAAGAATTCCTTAACGTAAGGCTCGTCCTCCATAAGGACCGAATCTATTTTATTTGCAACTATTATCTGCGGTCTTTCCTTCAGCTCGGGAGAATATTTTACAAGCTCCTCGTCTATCTTCTTTATATCGTCGATAGGGTCTCTTCCGTCAGCCGCGGAAAGGTCCACAACGTGCAAAAGCAACCTGCATCTGTCGATGTGACGTAAGAACGCATGACCCAACCCCAATCCCTCGGAAGCTCCCTCGATAAGTCCGGGGATATCCGCTGCAAGGAAGCCCTTACCGTCACGCACCGAGACAACTCCAAGATTTGGTGAGACGGTGGTGAAATGATAATTTGCTATTTTGGGCTTTGCTGCGCTGATCTTTGACAGGATCGAAGATTTTCCAACGTTCGGGAAGCCTATGAGGCCGACCTCTGCAAGCATTTTCAGCTCAAGAAGCACCTCGCGCTCCTCTCCCTTGGTTCCGCTTTTTGCAAAACGCGGTATCTGGCGCGTAGGGGTTGCGAAATGGCGATTGCCCCATCCGCCTCTGCCGCCGCGGCAAATAACGAATTCCTCAGCCGATGCCATATCAAATATTATCTTTCCGCTTTCGGGATCCTTGATAAGCGTTCCCTCGGGTACGGGAATTATAAGGTCGGCACCGTTCTTTCCATGGCGTTTGCCACCGTTTCCGTTGTCACCGTTTTCGGCAACAAACTTTCTTTTGTAACGGAATGACAGAAGCGTGTTGGCACCCGTGTCAACTTTAAATATGATATTTCCACCGCGTCCACCGTCGCCACCATCAGGCCCGCCTGCATTTACATACTTCTCTCTGTGGAAAGCAACGGCTCCGTTTCCGCCATCTCCCGCTTTGAGGTAGATCTTGATATTATCTATAAACATCCTAATCCCCCTCTCTATCGCCCTTTTGTCTTATGACAAGCTTTATCGGAGTTCCGTTAAAGCCGAAGGTATCGCGCAGGCAATTTTCGATATATCTTCTGTAAGAGAAATGGAACAGCTCTTCGCTGTTGCAGAAAATAACAAAGGTAGGGGGGCAAACAGAGGTCTGCGTCATATAATATATCTTGAGTCTCTTTCCTCTGTCGGATGGGGGCTGAACTCTGTTCATTGCATCGTTAAGCACGTCGTTCAGCATACCCGTGCTGACTCTGTGGCACGCCTCGGCATAAACCTCGTTTATCAGCGAGTATATATTCATTACACGCTGTCCTGTCATTGCCGAAACGAAAACTATAGGCGCATACGGCATATAGGCAAGCGCAGTTCTTATCCTCGTTGTAACTTCTTTGACGGTACTGTTATCCTTTTCAACAGCATCCCATTTGTTTACAACTATGATACACGCCTTCCCTGCCTCGTGGGCTATACCTGCGATCTTCTCATCTTGCTCCGTGATACCGTCCTTACCGTCTATCATAAGCAGGCAGACATTGGCGCGCTCAACCGCCATGGTGGCACGCAGAACGCTGAATTTCTCTATTCGGTCCTCGACCTTTGATTTACGCCTGATACCTGCAGTATCTATGAAATTGTATCTACCAAAGTCGTTTTCAACAAGCGTATCGACAGCATCGCGCGTTGTCCCCGCTACGTCCGAAACGATCATTCTCTCCTCACCGCACATGCGGTTGATTATTGAGGACTTACCCGCATTAGGCTTACCGATAACGGCAACGTTTATTACAGAGCTGTCTTCCTCATCCTGATCGGAAAAATCACATTCCTCTATTATCGCGTCAAGCAAATCGCCTGAGCCCGTACCGTGCAGAGATGAAAGCGCAATAGGCTCGCGTTCAAATCCGAGCTCGTAGAATTCGTAAAATTCAAACGGAACGTCTCCTACCCGGTCAACCTTATTTACGCAAAGTATAATAGGCTTGCCCGATTTTTTCAGCATCACCGCTATGTCCTTATCATCCGCAAGCAAGCCAGAATGAACGTCGCAAAGGAATATTATAACGTCCGCCGTAGCTACAGCGATCTCGGCTTGAGTGCGCATTTGCTTGAGTATCGTATCTTCACTCTTAGGCTCGATGCCTCCGGTATCTATAAGCACGAATTTGTGACCGTTCCACTCAGCATCGGCGTATATACGGTCGCGCGTGACACCGGGAGTGTCCTCAACGATTGAGCGACGCTCACCGATTATTTTATTGAAAAGCGTGCTTTTGCCGACATTCGGTCTGCCGACTATCGCAACTATTGGTTTTGGCATTGTCGATCATCCTTTCTTTCATTATTCCTCGGCTGCATCATCTCCGAGCATGGCGCGCACGAACTCATAACCGTCATTCTCGCTTACCGAGACCTTTACGCCAAGGCGGCGTGACAGCTCATCCACCGTCATTCCGCAAAGAAAAACGTCATCTCCGTCACGCAGGCAGTTCTCGGGAATAAAAAGCTCCTCGCCAAGCTCCTTGCCTGACAGCTGCTCGGCAATATCCTTGCCTGTGAGCAGACCTGCAACCGTTATACTCTCTCCGTAGAAATTATTGACTATACGGTAGACGTTTATTTTCAGTCTCTTGATAAACGAGGTAAGCTTTTTGGCAAGCTCCGATATCATAGGATAGGCAGCGGTTGCCGTAGCGACCGAGACCGTGCGCCCATGAGTGAGGCACTCGCTCATGTCATAGATATCCTCATATCCGAGCGAAAACTCTTCCGAAAAAGAGCGTATCATTCCAACTCCGTTTTCTATCTGCGGATAGCCCTCGTAATAATCCTCATCGGGAATAGGGCGTTTTGCTTTCAGGTAAAACTCATCTGCCACAAAGAACATACGGGAGCCGTGCTTATCAAGCATTTTAAGAGCAACAGACTCCACCGTGTCAATAACCTCCGCCGCCTCAGCCTCTGAAAAATCGGTAAGAGGATAAAGCTTTTCCCTGAATTTCGTGAGTCCTGCGGGAACGATCGAAACACTTCCCATTTCGGGGAAATACTCCGAGAGGTCGGTCAAGCTCCGAAGAAGCTCGGCCCCGTCATTCACACCGCGGCAAAGAACTATCTGACCGCACATTGATATTCCCGCATCGCGAAGCGTATCGAGATATTTCAGCACCTCGCCCGAACGCTTATTTTTCATCATTTTTACACGAAGCTCGGGATTGGTCGTATGGATCGATACGTTGATAGGAGAAAAACGCATTTTTACAATACGTTCGATATCGGCATCATCCATATTCGTCAGCGTTATATAGTTGCCGTGTATAAAAGATAGGCGCGAATCATCGTCTTTGAAATAAAGAGAGTCGCGAAGCCCTTTCGGATTTTGATCTATAAAGCAGAAAATACAGCCGTTCTTACACGTGTGCTTTTTATCCATAAGAGGGGTTTCGAAGGTGAGACCTATATCGTCATACTCCCCTTTCCGTATCGTGACAGAATACGTGCTGCCGCCTCTCTCAAGAAGAAGAGTTATAACGCGCTCTGCCAGATAAAAGCGATAATCAAGAACGTCCGAAATCGTATTTTCATTTATGGAGATCAAAGCATCATCCGCAACTATTCCGCTCTTTTCCGCCAACGAGCCGCGCTCGACCTCGGTTATTCTTACCATTACGCTCTCCTCCTTTTTATCTGCGAAAATCTATGCACACAGTAAACCATTCTGTATTTTAACATATTTTTCTCCAAATTGCAATATTTCGGTAAACAATTATTATTTTATTTTCTAAATTATTGACAAATACGCGCGTTTGCTTTATAATTTTATCGTAAACTGCCGAGTTATACTTTACTCCCGCGGCTCATTATACGGCAAGAAAGCGAAACACAATGAACACAAAATACAAAAATATGATAATGCTCGCCGCATCGGGGATCCTGACGGGGCTTGCGGTAACGTACCCGAAAGTATTCGGGATATTCGAATGGGTATCTATGATACCGCTTATATACACACTCCTTGACTTTATCGAAAACCGAGAGGTCAAGCTCTCGCGAGTTTATCTTTACGGTCTTTTGTATTTTGAGCTTTTCTACATGGTAGGCTTCCACTTTTTCCTCTACCTTTATCCTCTCGATTTCACGGGGCTTGACAATTTCAGCTCTGTGCTCGTTATATTGGTTGCATGGCTCGGTCTTTCATTCTTGCAGGCACTCTTCGGGGGCATCGCGTTCATGGTATTCGTTTCCGTTGGCAGAAGCAAGCTCGTAAAGAAATTTCCAATAACGGGTATATTTTCTTTCCCGATAATATACACCGTCCACGAGTATACGCAAACGCTCGGCTGGTGGGGCGTTCCATGGAGCAGGCTCCCTCTCGGGCAAACCGATTTGCTTTTGCCGATACAAACCGCTTCCCTTTTCGGGTCGTATTTTGTTACCGCGCTGATAGTGTTGGTGAACACTCTGCTTTGCTATGCCGTGAAGTGTCGGGCAAATATCTGTATAACGAAGCGTTGCCTGTTGGCGGCACTTACGGTGTTTACGCTCAACACTCTCGCGGGCGGTATCCTTTACGCGGTGGGAACGAACGAAGCCAGAGAGGCGGAGAAAATAACGGTAGGCGTTGTTCAAGGCAATTATGACTCTACCGAAAAATGGTTTACTCTTCCCGCCGCTATTGTGGATAAGCATATAGAGTATACAAGGAAGTGTGCCGAGGACGGTGCACAGCTTGTTATATGGGCTGAGACCGCACTTCCGTTCGGGCTTGATACGAACGGCATATATGCAGAACAGATAAAGGCTGTTGCAAAAGATTACGGTATCACGGTGCTTGTGGGCTGCATGCAGTACGAGGGTGATGAAAGCTATAATGCAATAGTGTGCTTTTTGCCTGACGGAACCGTGGCACAAGAGGTTTACTACAAGAGACATCTTGTACCGTTTGGCGAATACGTACCTATGCGCAGCGTAATAGACGTGATTCTTCCGTTTTTATCCGAGGTTTCCATGCTCTCGGATGATATAAGCGCAGGCACCGAGCCAAACGTATTCGAAACCGAGCTCGGCGCAATAGGCTCGCTTATATGCTTCGATTCGATATATGAGACGCTTATACTTGATACGGTAGCTGACGGAGCGGGCTTGCTTGCTCTTTCCACTAACGATTCATGGTTCTCGGATTCGGCAGGAATATATATGCATAATTCTCAGGCAAGGCTACGCTCGGTTGAGGTTGGAAGATTTACTGCGCGAAGTGCCAACACCGGCGTTTCCTCGTTTATAACCAACACAGGCGTGATGCTCTCCGAGATACCTCCGCTGACGGAAGGATATCTAACCGAGGAGGTCGCAATGCTTTACTCGCGCACGCTCTACTCGGTTATCGGAAACACGTTTATTTACGTTTGTGCGGCATTATGCCTTTGCCCACCGATATACTCGCTGGCTATCGCAATATACGAACGAAAAAGGCAAAACACAGATAAAACTTAACACGGGAGGCTTGTATCATGCAAAAGAACAACAAGAACGTTTACATCAAGATAGTTGACATACTTGAGGCTTCACCGAGGACAAGGCGCGCACTTATCAGCGCGTACATAGACACTCTGGGGCTCACGCGCGAGGAGCTTGCCGACCGAAGCACGGGCAGCCGAGCGAATATCCAGCGAAGCCTTGTAGGCTCGGTCATAGATGAGATGCAGCGGCGCGGTATGATAATAAAATCGGCAGACGGTGTTTATTCACCCGTTGATCAAAAGCCTGTTGTGATCAGAAAAGAAAAGTGCGAGAGCGAAATACTCAAAATGCTTGCGGTAAAGCCGATGACAAAGAATGAAATACGCCGAGAGCTGCAAAAATCTTTCGGCACGGAAAAGACCGTGACAGACAGAGATGACAATAAGCTCTTTTCATATATGGGTGATACCCTGCGAAACATGCTGAGAGAGGGTATAATCACTCAAAACAAAAAGGAATACGCGCTGACCGGCAGAATTGCAGCAAGGATAGACGATATCAACAGCATGCTGAATTTAAAGCATACATATCTTTCGAAGCTTCATTCAAGAGGCGGTGAATTCTTTGAAACCTATTTCATGAATTTGCTTGAAAAATACGTTACTCTCTTTGGCAAGTCCGTTGTGTCGAACTGTACGACGGGCGGCTCTGCTGACGGAGGCATTGACGGTATTATGGAGACGGTGGATTCGCTCGGCTTTCGTGAGACCGTAATGGTGCAGACGAAAAATCGCTCAGAGCCCACGAATGAGACCGCTGCGAGAGGCTTTTACGGAGCTGTTTGTGCAAGGCAGGGCTCGCGCGGCATATTCGTAACTTCATCGGATTTTCATCCTGCCGCAAAGGAATTTTTCGAGTCTATTGACAACTGCGTCGGAATAGACGGTGATAAGCTTTTTGAAATGGCAATAAAAACGCATTACGGAATAAAAAAGCATGCGGGAGAGCTTATTGTTGACGACAAGATAATATGATGGGGAGTATACCGAAATGAATGAGAATTTAAACGTAAAATTACAGGCGGTGCTTGATGAAGCACGCGAAAAGCTTTTGAAAACACGACACGGGGATAGACTTACCGTTACAACCGATATTTCCTACACCGATAAAAATTGTGACGAGACGGATACGTTTGTTGACGGAAAAAGCACGGGCATGTATGCCGGCGTGACGGTTTATATCAAAGGCTTTGAGAGTGACGAGGATCATTGCTACGGCTACAGCATGATGTTCGATTTTGAAGAAAGACGCGCAGACCCCGATACGGTTTTCCAAAACGAGCGTGATGATTTCACACGTGAGATCGACAGGTTTATCGGTGAGCTTGATAAGACAGACGACCCTGCGGCTCTTATTCAAAAGGAGAGCGAGCAGGCAGAGTGCGAGGCAAGCGAGGCACTGGAGGAGCTTGAGCAGTCCCTCAAAAAGGATATGAAAAAAATAATACTGTTTGCGGTGATAGGCATTGTTGTGATCGCAATTCTTTCGTTCGCCACAAGCGCTTTACTGTAAAAGGAGAAATAAAATGAACGTTTATGAAGCCAAAGAGGCTTTTACAAATACTGTTGAGAGCATAATAGCTCCGCTTGCAGAGCTTGGACTCTACACGGACACGAAATACTATTTTTCGGACAGGGAGCTTGTCGAGATACCCGAAACGGAGGCGGAACGCGCGGCTGTTATTGCGGCTGAGGTGCGCATTTGCCACCCTGAGACAAAGAATGAGCTGATGTTTGAGAGTGCTGTTGCCGTAGAGGGCGGCGAGGTCCTCAATGATGAGATCATACGCGAGGCTACGACCCTTCGCGAAAGCGTTTCGCAGCTCAGAGATGCACTTCAGAACAATGAGCGCGTTGGTGATGCTTTTGCTTCGATCATACCACCTGAGGATGTGCCCGAGGTAGAGCCCGTGCGCGATAACAAGATGTTTTATATAGGCGGAGCTATCGTTTCCGCCGTAGTAATACTCGTTATTCTCCTTATCGGCAGGTAAGACATGGATTTTTCAAAATACGGAACAAAACACAAGGCAAGCTGTGAGAGCTGCGAATTTTATCAATATGACGAATATCTTGATGCATATTCATGCACGCTCTCGCTCGATGAGGACGAGATGGGTGACTTTTTAGGTCTGAACACATCCGGCTGCCATTATTACCGTTTTTACGACGAATACAAAAGCGTGCACAAGCAAATATGAAAAAGAGGTAATCAAAATGGAGAAAACAAAAAGAAGGCTCACGCGCTCCGATAAAATATTCTTGGCTATTTTCAATCCCCTGCTTGCACTTATCATTGCCTTTGCGATAATCTTTATACCGCCCTATATGACGTATAGAACCGTATTTGTTGAGGACTCGATGTACGACAACGTTTTCGTTGCGGCGCTCGGTGATAAATATGAGAGGCTGAAATCCGTAAATTCACCTAAAATAGCAGTGGTCGGAGGCTCTTCCGTTGCATTCGGTCTCGATTCTGCCCTGCTCAGCCAATACACGGGCAGGGAGGTCGTTAATTTCGGACTTTTCGCAACACTCGGCTCAAAAATAATGCTTGATCTTTCCGAGGACGGATTAAATCCCGGAGATATAGTTGTATTCGCTCCGGAGCTTGATGAAAAAACAATGAGCCTGTATTTCGGTGCCCGAGCTGCATGGCAAGCCATTGATGCATCCGATGCGATATACGAAACGGTTTACCGACATAACGGTGAAGAGCTGGAAGCGGAAAAGGAGGCATTTGCGGAGGAAAAACGCGAATATCTCGAAAGCGGTGCCCCCGATCCCTCAGGTGTTTACAATAGAAGGAACTTTAACGTATACGGAGATATTTCGTATCCCCGCCCCTACAATACAATGGCTCTCGGATATGATCCGAATACCACCTTTGAGCTTACTCCCGACATTATTTCCGCTGATTTCCTTGAATATTTCAACAGCTACTGCGAGAGATTGAAGAATAAGGGCGTTACGGTTTATTTCTCATTCTGTCCTATTAACGACAAATCCCTCGCTGAGGGAACTACGGAACAGACGCTGCTTGATATGGAGAGCTATCTGACGAGCAATCTTAACTGTAAGGTCATATCCTCTCTTTTGGATTACATAATCGATTGGGGCTATTTCTTCGATACCAATTTACATCTTAACGATGCAGGTGTAAAGCTCAGGACCGAAACTCTGATAAACGATCTGCGCTTTGCTATGGATATAGGCGCGGACGTTTCACTCGGTGTACCCGAAGCTCCGGGGCTTGAGAATTCCGAGGTCGTTGAAGGCGACAACACTTATGCTTCCCTATTTGAGTACGAGATGCTCATGAATGGAGATAC
>CAZTWE010000074.1:0-9221 GCA_964617165.1 uncultured Ruminococcus sp. | reverse complement strand
TTCATTTTTTCTCATTTTTTCTCTGATTTTCATAAATTCTTAATGAGACAGCCCCCTACTTTTATTTATCGTACCGATTTGTTTTTTGTCTTCTGTACTGATTGGGTGTTAGCTTGAAGCGGCATTTGAAGGCGGTGGAAAAATAATCCGCAGACGAAAAACCCGATATAAACGAGATATATTTTATCGAATATTCCGTTGTACACAAAAGCTCCTCAGCATAAGCAAGACGGCAAAGGCGTATTTCCTCTGCCACTCCGTGCCCTATTACTTTGAGGAAAAGATGCTTCAGATGCGACACGCTGAGGTGGCAATGCTCCGCCACACTTTCGGTGCTTATGCGCTCGGTAAAATTCTTCGATATATATTCCATTGCTCTCACGACGTGCCCGTTTCCCTCGTGCTGAAGCTCGCGAAGCAGCGTTGGAATTTCGGTTTCCTCTTCGATATAACGCTGAATCATAGACGAAAGTATCTCAACGGCACAGATAACGTGCTGCTCGTTATCTGTCGGCAAAAGAACCTTTTGCCTGAGAGCTCTCAGCTCCTTGTAATCAATGCCTACCCTATCGCAAATAAACTCATCCATTCCCTCACGTACGTTACCGAGAAAGCCCGTTGCCGATACAAGGCATATAAGATGCTCCCCGTGCTTGATGGCACAAACGTATTCCGTCACACCGCAAAAGCACGTGCTTTTCACAACTCCCTCACCGCGAAGCACCTTGTTGACAAATGCCGGCTTTAACGAAACGCATCTGCCGTGCAGCTCACGGCTTTCCTTTATTTTCAGGCAATAGGGATTTGTGTGCCATTTGCCAAGCTGCGGAAGCTGTATTAGACCTGTTTTTGATAAGAGCCTGTTTTCAATATAAATTATTATATCAAGCCCCAGCGCCGATTCCAGCATATCTATATATTTTTTTATTATCTCCAAGCTTATTCGCCTCTTTTCAAAATAAAACAGCACAAATTCAAAGTTTTTTAATTTATTATAGTGCTATAATAAAGAAAAGTCAAGCATTTACTTATAAAACGACTTATAATATTTTCAGGAGGTCAGCTATGGAAAAGCTTTGGATCGATGCCGTGGATTTTGACGATTACGGTGGTTTTATATTGGAAACGCAGTTCGTTCGCGAAATGGGTCAGCCATATCTTATGGCAAACGGAACGGGATCGCCCGTTACCCCCTCCGCGGTAAGGTTTTCGGTAAACGAGGGCGGAATGTACCGTTTTTACATACGCACGAAAAACTGGTGCCCCGAGCACAAGCCCGATGGGCTGTTATTGGAGGTAGACGGTATAAGATCTCAGCACGTATGTTCCGAGATGAACGTATGCGGCTGGTATTTTGAGATAGCCGCAAATTTTTCTCTCTCCAAAGGCACTCACACCTTGAAGATATACGATACAAAGGGGTGGTTTGCAAGATTTGCATGCGTAATCATAACAAACGATTATGATTTCACTCCGTCAAGAGAGTCAAGGATGCTAAAAACGCAGCGCGCACAAATTAAGGGCATCGTGGACACCGTGTCCGATATGGGGCACTACGACGTTATCGTTGCAGGAGCCGGAGTCGGCGGCATAGTGGCGGCTATTACAGCTGCAAGATACGGTATGAGGACCGCTTTGATAAACGACAGACCGAGGCTTGGCGGAAATGCAGCAGAGGAAGCAAACGTTGCTCTTGAGGGCGCAGCTCACAGAGGCTATCACGAGACGGGTGTTGTATTTGAAATAAAAAATTACAGACACAAATACGGCACAACTTGGTCAGAGGCATTCGAAAAATATACGTCAGGCGAAAAAAATCTTGACGTATTTTCCGATATGCTTCTCACCGATGCCGTGACCGATAGCGGTGTTATAAAAGAGATACTCACGGTCAATACCCACAGTCTTGAAGAATACAAATTCTCTGCCGATACGTTTGTCGATGCAACGGGTGACGGTTGGCTCGGATATTACTCGGGAGCCGCGTACCGAATAGGCAGAGAAGCGAAATTTGAGCACAACGAATCCTTTGCGCCAAGCGTAGCTGACGGTAATACAATGAGCGGATGCGCAACGGGCAATGCCACTCTTATGAACCGGACGGTTTGCGGTTATCTCGCTGAGAAAACCGACGAAGCAGTATTTTTCGAAGCACCGCCGTGGGCATTCAAGTTTACCGCATCGGACATCGGCAGAAAACCGACAAGACTCCATAACGGTGAATGGTGGCTTGAGATGCCGAATGATTATGATGACGTATTCGAAAACGAATTTGTTCGCGATTCGATGATAAGAATGGCTGTCGGCTATTTTGATTGGATGAAGAATTATTGGAGCGAGCGCGAGCATGCAAAAAATTATAAATTGAAAGCTCTTGGCACCTATAACGCAAAAAGAGAGTCGCGCAGGCTCATCGGTGATTACATCCTCACCGAAAACGACTACGTGGAAAACCAAGGCTATTTTGATGCGGTTACTTATTGCGGCTGGAACATAGACGTTCATCACGTGGGCGGAATTTTCTCAGGTAGCGAGGGCAGATTTACAGCAAATAAAAAAATCCCCATTACCCCCATTCCGTTCGGTGCGCTTTATTCAAAAAACGTTGGCAATCTGATGATGGTAGGTCGCTGCATCAGTGTGACTCACGTAGGACTTGGACCTGTGCGTGTTCAGCTTACAACAGGTACTATGGGTCAGGCGGTCGCAACAGCCGCTTATCTTTGCAAAAAGCACGGCACAGATCCGCGCGGTATCAGAAACGGACATATCGATGAGCTTCAGCAGCTGCTGATAAAGGACGGACTTTACATCCCGGGCGTATATCACCGTGATAAAGGCGATCTTGCACCGAGCGCAACTGTCACGGCTACCTCATTTGCACCGGGCGGTGCACCGAGCAACGTCATCAGCGGCAACACTCGCGACAAGGATAAAGAAAACTATGCATGGGTCTCAGACGGTACTCTCCCTCAAAGCATCACGCTGAAATTTGACACGCCCAAGACCGTACGCCAAGTACGTATAACCTTTGACACCCCGTTTGATAAATACAAATACGGATACATGGAGCAGCCCACACCCGATAGACTTGTGAGTGATTTTTCGCTCTCTCTACTCGCGAGTGACGGAGGCGAAGAAGTAAAGGTCGTATCCGACAATATTCAAAGACTTGTCGTTATAGACGTTGCTCCTACGCTTGTAACGGATATCAGAATAACCGTATTAAAGACCTACGGATGCCGTGATGCGATAATATCCGAGATACGCGTTTACTGATTTTAACCTTAAGCTTTACGAGAGATAAATGACGAAAACGCTGAAAATCAAGGCTTCAGCGCGTGTTCGGATCATTCACTCTCACCTGAGAAAAAATGACAGCTTCACTGTGATCACCAAAGCTGTCATTTTATTATTCATCAATATCCTCTATTGCTCGCTCAACGTCACGAAGCACGCACAGCGTGTTTATCCTTCCTCTGAGCTGTGCCGCACCGCGAAAGCCTTTAAAGTATGAGGCTATCTGCTTCCTTGCCTCGGAAACCGCAACCGCCTCACCTTTCTCTTCTGCCGCAAGTCTCAGCTGATGCAGTGCCATAGCTTTTCTGTCGGCAAGTGTGGGCACGGCGTATGAAGCACCCGACAAAGCACAGGCTATCTCGCGAAAAACGAAAGGATTTCCAACGGCTCCCCTGCCTACCATAATACCGTCAGCTCCCGTGCTCCGAATTACTTCAAGAGCCGATGCTGCATCGGTTACGTCACCGTTTGCAATAACGGGGACCCGCACTGCTGCTTTGACGCGTTTTATTATTTCCCAATCCGCACTGCCGCCGTAAAGCTCAGCACGGGTCCTACCGTGCACAGCTATAAGAGCAGCTCCTCCCGCCTCAGCGGCAAGCGCACATTCGACCGCGTTTATATGCTCTTTGTCCACTCCCGCACGCAGCTTTACAGTCACGGGCAGCTCTGTGGCACCCGATACCGAAGCAACTATTCGGTGTATCAGCTCAGGGTCTCTCATGAGAGCACTGCCCTCTCCGTTGCCGAATATTTTTTTCACAGGGCATCCCATGTTTATATCTATCGCAGCCGGCATAGCACCGCCTGCATATCCACCTGATAGCAGCTCTGCCGCCTCTGCCATAACGTCAGGCTCACTGCCGAATATCTGTAACGCAACCGCTCCCTCATCGGGGAGTATCCTTGCTAGGTCAACGGTCTTTCTGTCACCAAAGGTAACGGCCTTTGCGCTTACCATTTCGGTTGTAGAATATTCAGCTCCGCACTCTCGGCAAACCAATCTCATTGCTCTGTCGGTGTAACCCGCCATAGGTGCAAGTGCCAAGCCGTGTTCAAGTTTTACATTTCCGATCGTCAGTCCCACTAAGGACCTCCTTGCTAATTTATAGTTTTGCACTCTCTTCCGCAGCTGATGGCGCTTCCACAGCATCGGGTTCATCATTGCTTTTTATTGATCTTAGCTTACGGTAAGCAAAAATGAGAGTGATAAGCATTCCGATAAGTGCCATTGACCAGCTAACGGGATATGCCGTATACAGACCCGTTATCGTATGCACCGCTTCAATGGGGAATACAACGTATATCCAGAAGATACGAACACCGCAAATACAGGATATGCTTATAAGCATTGGTATAAGAGCATAGCCCAGCCCCTTCAGAGCGCCCGATACAACGTCCATAAGACCGCAGATAACGTACGCTGCCAAAAGGAATGTGATAAGCGCCGTAGCCGTTTCGGTTATCAGTGCCGCATCGGGCGAGGATGCGTCAACAAACAGCCCTACAAGCTGCTTTGCAAGCAATATTTCAGTGCCCGAAACGATAACTCCGCAAAGAACTACCTGTATAACGCAATAGATTATGGATCTCTTTATTCGTTTTCTCTTCAGCGCACCGTAATTCTGACCGACAAAGGTCATTGATGCCTGTGAAAAGCTGTTCATGGATGTATAAGTGATAGCGTCTATATTACCCGCTATCGTATTTGCCGTAACGGTGGTTGTCGGGAAAGTGTTCACAGCGCTCGTCATAAGCACGTTAGCGATAGAAAACATCGCACTCTGCACGCCTGACGGGATACCGTACCTCAGGACTCTCACAAACAGCTGCTTATCGAAGCACAGCTTTGAGAGTGAAAATCCGAACGGCTCGTCCCTCTTCGACGAAAGAACGGAAACTACCGCCACAGCGGAAATGTACTGCGATATAATGGTTGCAAGCGCAACGCCGTCCACAGTCATGTGGAAGCATATAACGAATACAAGATTGAATATGACGTTTACAATTCCCGCGGACGAAAGTATTACCAGAGGAGATTTTGAATCCCCCGTCGATCTGAGTATGGATGCACCGAAATTGTAAACCGAATTTGCGGGAATACCGATGCATATAATGCGCAGATAAAGCGTTGCCGAATCAAGTATCTCGCTTTTCGTACCCATAAGAGTCAGCACGGGTCGGCTGATAATCAAGCCGATTGCTGACACGACCACACCGCCTATAAGCGAAAATATCATAGCCGTATGTACGCATCTTGAAACCTGTCTGTCATCTCCGGCACCGTAGCACTGTGCAACGACAACTCCCGTACCGCCTGCTATTCCCAAAAGCAGATTGATGATAAGGCTCGTCAGCGAGCTTGTGCTTCCGACAGCTGCAAGCGCATTGGGATCCCCCGAGAACTGACCGACAACGATATGGTCTGCCATACCGTAGCATATCTGCAAAATACCCGTCAGCATTATAGGAAGCGCAAAAAGCGTTATCCTGAAAAACAGAGGGCCTTGTGTAAAATTCTTTTTCAGCTTCGCGTTCGACATTTGACCGCACCTCTTAAAATATTGAGGCTGCCACATTTGGTAAGACCGAAAAAAGTCCGAATTGTATTTGAGACAGCTTCAATTCTGTTATACCACTCCTGTTGGATTTTGTCAATACCTTTCGTATTTTAAAATTTCTAATCCAAAAGCGCACCGTTAAATATTTTCAACAAGCCTCTCTTTATCTATATCATCGAGATCCGAAGTAAGTATACGGCCTCTGAGCTCGGATACAGACTTAGCTTTTTCAATAAGCGATTGCACCTGATTTCGTATATTGAATACCGCCTGCGTTTTCTGAAGCTTGAGCAAAGCGCATCTCTTCGCCGCGGAAAGCTCGCTGAGAGCTACGTACTCAACTCTTACCTCATACTTGGCACTGTAATCAATATTATCAATTGTAACGCTTACCGTTGCATACTTGCTTGCCTCAAAGCTCTCGGGCTTGCCGTTTTTAAGTACCGTAACCGTAGCACGCATAGCTGCGGGAGCACAGATAGCCGCGTCAACCGGGGTATGTACTGTAATATTCTTAAAGGTAAGAGTGATGCTGCGATGCTCGGGAAGCACGGAGAAATCCCCCTTAAAGCTTATACGGGTCGTCTGTACGCCAGCTTCAGCTGTATTTTCGAAGGCGGTGAATGCTGCAACTCCGACCTCGTTATCCTCATACAGCGTATAGCTTCCGTTTCCGCTGTATATCTGCGCTTCAAGATGCTTTGGATTATCCGTTCCGTTTCCGCTATCCATGCTGAGAGGAAGCGTTGAGCCCGCCCGTGCCAGCACGGGAATTGAGTCAAGCGCGCGTACCATGGTTATCCATTTACCGCCGCCCTCAACGCTGTAGCATTCCCCCGTAAAGATATCCGTCCACGTGCCGTCAGGCAACCAGACCTTTACACAGGTGAGCCCCTTTTGCTGGCTATGGCACGTAATCGGTGCTACTATAAGATCGCCGCCGAAAAGGTACTGATCGGGAGCATTATAGCTTTCGGGATAATCCGAATATTCATAATACATAGGCTCCATGAGTCCGAGTCCGTCGCGGTGCGTGCGATAGTTGCAGTTGTGCATAAACGGTATCATGCGGTGGCGGAATCGCATAATTTCGCATGCCAGCTCACCTGTACCGTTCTCGTAGCTCCACGGTTCCTTGGTAAGCATAAGAGAGTCTGTACAGTGCATTCTGTTTATGGGGTTGAAAGCACCGAACTGCAAAAATCTTAAATAAAGCTCATCATCCTTTGTTCCCTTATGATGACCGCCTATATCGTGTCCCCACCAGGTATAGCCTATATTAGTTGCCGTTGTAGTGAAATAAGGCATGTATTTAAGAGTTGCCCACGAAATAGTAGTATCTCCCGAGAAGCCCATAGGATAGCGGTGAGAACCTATGCCCGCATAGCGCGACATAATGAGTCCGTGCTTACCGTCACGTCCGTTATCAAGGTAATGATAATGGTTAAGCGCCCAAAGCGGATCAAGCCCCGCCATAGCAGTAGTAGTTCCCTGCTGCCAATCTATCCACCAGAAGTCAACGCCGTCTCGCTCGTAGGGATGATGCAGTATTTTAAAATAATTGTTTACAAAATCGTCATTTGTAATGTCAAACTTGATCTGCTGCTCGGTCTTGGGATCAACGCCCATGGCATTTGCCATTTCCTCATACATATCTTCAAAAAAACGCACACCGTCAGCAGGATGAAGATTAAGCGTTACTTTCAGATTTCTTTTTTTCAGATCCTTCAGGAACTGTTTATAATCGGGGAACAGATCTGTATTCCACGAATACCCCGTCCAACCTATACGCCACTGCCTATCTGCAACAGTACCGCGGTCCTCGCTTATCTTGCCGTTTGCGCTGAGTCCCTTTTGCTCGTCAAGCCGTGTTGAGTAATGCCAGTCCATATCTATCGTGGCAACCGTCAGCGGAATTCCCTTCTTTTCAAACTGATCCATAAGATAGATATATTCCTCATCGCTATACTGATGATATCTTGACCACCAGTTACCGAAAGAATATCTCGGCAGCATAGGAGTGTATCCCGTAAGATCGTAAAGTGCCTTCACCGCACCTCGGTAATCATTTCCGAATGCAAACACATATATGTCCAGCTCATCGCTTGATGCACGCTCAAGCTTTCCGTTTTCAAACAGGCGCAAGGATGCGGTATCGTCAACTATGGCAACACCCGTGCGCGAGCAAACGCCTGTATCAAGCTCCAGCTTCGAATTGTCTCTTATGTAAATATCTCCGTCATAGCAGTCGAGAGTTCTTGTTGTTCCGAGCAAATTGCCCTCATTGCTTAGCGGAACCTTTTTTCCACCGAGCACAGCATAACTCTTGTCCATAGAAGACGTAAGATGCAGCACGACCTTATCGGTTGCGATCTCTACGTAGCTCGCTCCCTCTTTAACAGTGTACTCCACTGCAGGCATATTCCGATACCAGATGCTCTGCGTTGCCTCATCGCAAAACTCGCCCGTAGAATTCTTTTCTATTCTGAAAAGGCGGTCTTTGAGAACGGTTATACGAAAATCCTTAAAGAACACAACGTTTGCTTTGTCGGAAATCGGATAGGTTTTTACAATCAAATGCTCGTTTAACATACTTTTATACCCTTTATAAACTTAATAGCTTTATTCTCTCATAATAGGTTATATACTCACAGGCTCAAAATGTCAACAATAAGAAAGCCCGCAGAATTTATTTTCCACAGGCTCTCCTTTGATTTAATTAAAAATTTATTTAACCGGAATCAAAGATGCAATACTCTGTCCTGTATCTCCTGAGTTCTGCCCTGGTTCCAATACTGAGTACCTATATATCCGCAGGTCCTTCTTGCAACGTTCATCTTGGACTGATCGCGGTTGTGGCAGTTGGGGCATTCCCAAACGAGCTTACCGTCCTCATCCTCCTTGATCTCTATCTCACCGTCAAATCCGCATACCTGGCAAAAATCGCTCTTCGTATTAAGCTCCGCATACATGATATTATCATAGATAAACTTCATGACCGAAAGCACAGCCTCGATATTATTCTGCATATCGGGAACCTCTACGTAGCTGATAGCGCCTCCGGGCGAAAGTGCCTGGAACTTAGCTTCAAGAGTGAGCTTATCAAAGGCATCTATAGGCTCTGTCACGTGAACGTGATAGGAGTTTGTGATATAATTTCTGTCGGTAACACCGGGAACGATACCGAATCTCTTCTGCAAGCACTTTGCAAATTTATACGTAGTGCTCTCAAGCGGAGTTCCGTAAAGTGAATAATCGATATTCTCTGCTGCCTTCCACTTAGCGGTATACTCGTTAAGCTTTTTCATAATAACAAGACCAAGCTCCTCGCCCTCGGGCTCGGTGAGCTTTTTACCGTTC
>CAZTWE010000073.1:0-9274 GCA_964617165.1 uncultured Ruminococcus sp. | reverse complement strand
TGCTATTTCGCAACCACCGCTTTTGAAAACGGATTTTACTTTGGCAACTTACTTTTTAAAAAACTTTAAAAAACTTTAAAAAACTTTACAAAAAAGGTTGACAAATCGAAACTAATGCTTTATAATATATGGGTACGAATATGAGATTATTATCTCTTTGCAGAGCGAAGGGAGGGGAAATAAAGATGGCAGAGATTAGAGTAAAAGAGAACGAAACACTCGATAGCGCACTTCGTCGTTTTAAGAGACAGTGTGTTAAGTCCGGTGTTCTTTCCGAGCTCCGTAAGAGAGAGCATTATGAGAAGCCCAGCGTAAAGCGTAAGAAGAAGTCTGAGGCTGCCAGAAAGCGCAAGTATAAATAATAAAGCAAAAACGGCTGTTGTTACCGATTAGGTTTCACAGCCGTTTTACTTGGATAGGGAGAATACAAAATGAATAAAATCGATATCTTACCGCTGATACAAGATATCCTGGCGAATGGAGTGAAATAATTCTTGTAGATCGTGAATTTGGTGAGCAAAAATTGATAGATATTACACCAACTACAAAAAAAGCATCCATTCCATCCTCACCCAGTCCTGTCACCGGACAATAAAAATTCGTTTATACCTCATTGGATTCACGCGGCAACACATGCGTAAAGATCGCATTTATATAAATGCTTGTTAAATATTATGTGTTTTTACAAAAAGCAGGATTTCTTGAAAGATATCCTGCTTTTTCCGTATATTTCATCTCATACAGCTGTGTATTTCTTGAAAAAATATAAACATATCAAAGAAAGGAACAGTCAAGATAGATGAGAAAAAAGTGTATTGCAATATTGCTTGTTACAGTTATAATTAACGTTGTTTGTATAAATGCTTATGCAAGCGAACTCGGAATGAATTGGTATGTAAAGCGTTCAGGAAACAAACAGCCAACGCTTCCGGAAGAGCATCAGGTGATTGAAAAATATAACGGATATTATCTCGATAAAAAAGTAAACGATAACTCAGCGGAAAAAAAGATATACCTTACCTTTGATGCAGGGTACGATAACGGAAACGTTGAAGCAATATTAAATATATTGAAAGAAAAAAGCGTTCCCGCCGCATTCTTTATACTCGACCATATTGTTATAAAAAATACGGATTTAGTAATGAGAATGGCAGACGAGGGACATCTGGTATGTAATCATACGAAAAATCACAAGGATCTGACAAAGCTTACAAGAGATGAAATTATAAAGAACGTGACCGATCTCGAAAAGATATATCTTCAAAAAACCGGGAAAACAATGTCAAAATATTTCCGTTTTCCTGAGGGACGGTATAATGAGCAAGCATTAGCAGTAATTTCCGAGCTTGGTTATAAAACGGTATTTTGGAGCTTCGGATATGCCGATTGGGACGATAACAAACAGCCACCGGTTGATAAATCAATGGAAAAGATACTTTCGAATACTCATAACGGAGAGGTCATTCTTCTGCATCCGACCTCATCGACAAACGCACAGATACTTCCGCAGCTTATTGACAAATGGCGAGAAATGGGTTATTCGTTTGGAACTCTTGACGAGCTTTGCTCGTAAAATAAAAACTTTAATTTCTTAATCGGATATTAAAAAAATTGGCGAGACAGAAATTTCTTTCTACCTCGTCAATTTTGTTTTAGTTCTCGCATGAAGTGAGAGCCTCGTGTAATTTTTGCAGTTAAGACCGTATGTTGTTTCTTTTTTTAATTTCCGCGAGGCGTTCTTTTTCGCTCACGTCGTCTGACATTATTGTTTCAACGTCGGGAGCGCTTGGCTTCTCCTCGGGATGCTCTTCAAGATATGGATCTATCATGTATTGCTTGATCTTCGGGAAAGCTGCGTAAATTTTCATATATGCCGCAGTTGAAAAGAGCATGGTAAGAGGAGCAATAACCGCTACAGGGATTAAAATACCGCCCGTTCCGAAAAGGAACAGAATTTCAAGAAATATCAGGATAACTATTCCGAGCAGTGCACATACGTTCCTTTTTAAACCAAGCAAAGCAAGGCTCAGTGAATTTTTGAGCATCTTGAATATGGATAACTTGAAAGTCACCATTTGAACGTACATATAATATCTCATAAAGAAATAAACAATAAAGATTATTATATTACTCCAGAACATCATCGAAGCGAAAAATTCCGCTGTTGATGAAACAAGTGAATATAAATTCCATATAATGATACCGCATACAGCACAGTCGATGACACCGAAAGGAAGCGCTTGCTTCCAGTTCCGTTTTACCGAATACCAAAAGTCACTCCATACAAATATAGGCTCGCCCTTTACCATATTTCGTATGATATAAGCTGTTCCTACATTCACAAGTCCGAAAGTAAACAGCGTGAGCGCAGCGAGACCGTAGAAAATATATGTAACGACAGTAGGCGCCAAAGTCTGATGCTGTAGACCCTCAAGTGCATACATAGTCATTTTATAGGGTGTTATACCACCGTCGGCAGTAAAAACGCCTGCCAGATTTTGATAAAGATCGGAAAACGGAATAAAGTATTCCTGCTTGAAATATCCGGAGAGATTTATTATAAGAAACAGGAGAGGGAAGTTACCGATAACCATAAACATGTTTACGGAAACGAGCTTGTTGAAATTATTCTTGTATGATATGAAAAATCCCTTAAATCCCGGATCGAAGGATGCCTGTTTTTTACTGATACCTTTTCCGTCTTTATTCAAGTCGAAAAGTTTAAATCTTTTTTTCTTCTTATCGTCTGTAATGTTCATGGTAAGCTCCATAAAATTTTCTACATAGTATTTTATCACATAATCTGACGAATTACAATAAAATAAGCGCAAAATTTATTAAATGTTTAAAATTACCTTTACTCATGCATAAGTTCTATTTGTTCATCAATGTAAATAGAATGAAATGATACTAAACAGGAAAGGTAGATCAGAAAATGAAAAAAATATTGTCAATGATTTTGGCGATGTCTGTTATGTTTGCATTACAAATGCCTGTATTTGCAGAAAACACGACAAAAAACGAGGCAGAAAGCGAAAACAATTATCCCGAATTCGGCAAAGACATTGAGGCTAAATCGGCGGTTTTGATGGAGGCCGACAGCGGAAAAATACTGGTATCCAAAAATGAGACAGCGGCATATTCTCCCGCTTCGGTAACTAAGATCATGACGCTTTTGCTTGTTGCCGAGGCGCTTGCAGAAGAAAAAATATCGCTTACAGAGACAGTCAACGTCTCGGCTTATGCAGCTTCAATGGGCGGCAGTCAGGTGTTTCTCAAGGAAGGCGAGGGCATGAGCGTTGAGGAGCTTATTAAATGCACTGTCATAGCCAGTGCGAACGATGCAGCTGTTGCGCTTGCAGAGCTTGTTGGAGGAAGTGAGTCTGCATTTGTTATGAAAATGAATTCCAGGGCAATGGAGCTTGGAATGGAGAATACTAATTTCGAAAACGTAACAGGACTTGATGATACTACAGTAAATCATCTTACCAGCGCACTCGATATCGCAATTATGTCGAAAGAGCTTATAAAGCATGATATCATGCTGAAATACAGCTCTATATGGCAGGATACCATCCGCGACGGTGCGTTCACACTGACAAATACAAACAGATTAGTACGCTTTTACGACGGATGTAACGGCTTGAAAACAGGTTCTACTGCTGAAGCGGGATATTGTATGAGTGCCACCGCAAAGCGTGACGGCATGCAGCTGATAGCAGTTGTTATGGGAGCAGAAACAAGAGATAAGCGCAACGAGCTTGCAAGAGAACTGCTTGATTTTGGCTTTGCAAACTATTCATTGTTCAGTGTGCCTGAAACTGCGCTTGAGCAGGTTCCCGTATACGGTGGCGTAAAGGATGATACAATGCTTTATTCATCGAAATTTACAGCCGTTTTGGATAAGGGGAGTTTATCAAAGATAGAAAAGGTGTATACTATACCCGAATATATAAGCGCACCTGTCACAGAGGGAGAGAGTGTAGGGAAAATAGAATATTTTCTGAACGGCAAGCTTATAGGTGAGAGTAGTATATACGCGAAAGAAAATATCGGTAAAATTGATTTTTGGCAGTTATATTCGCGCATACTTTTGTCTATTTTTGATAAATCTGAACGAAGAGGCTGATTTTTGTAAAAAAATACTTGAAAATCCAAGGATTGTGATGTATAATATCAATCAGTACAAGACGGAGGAAGAAAGTAATGTCTTTGAAACTAATTGATAAATTTCTTAAAGGCTTCATAACAGATGAAGATGTGAAATCTGTTGAAAGCGAGGCGGCAGCTGCGTATCAGCTTGTTAAGAGCAGGCGTGGTGCGGGAGCTGACTTCCTGGGATGGGTCGATCTGCCCGTGAATTATGATAAAGAGGAGTTTGCACGCATCAAGTCGGCAAGCGAGCGGATTTGTAAGAACTCCGACATATTGGTGGTTATCGGTATTGGCGGCTCGTATCTCGGTGCACGCGCAGCTATAGAATTTGTAAAGAGCCCTCTTTACAACAATCTCAAAAAGGACACTCCCGATATTTATTTTGCCGGTAATAATATTTCTACTACAGCACTGAACGAGCTTATCTCTATTTGCGAGGGAAAAGATATTTCAGTCAACGTTATATCCAAATCGGGTACTACCACTGAGCCTGCCGTTGCATTCCGCGTATTTAAGCAGATGCTTATTGATAAGTACGGTGTAGACGGTGCGCGAGAGCGTATATTCGTTACTACTGACAAGGCGAGAGGAACTCTCAAGCAGTTCTCCGATAAAGCGGGCTATGAAACTTTTGTTGTTCCCGATGACGTTGGAGGAAGATACTCGGTGCTTACAGCGGTGGGCTTGCTTCCCATTGCATGTGCAGGTATCGATATTGATGCCATGATGAGCGGCGCAGCTGCGGCGAGAGAAGCATACAGCTCCGATGATTTAAATAAAAACGATGCTGTGAAATATGCAGCTATCCGTAACATCCTCTACAGAAGCGGAAAGTCAACCGAGATCCTCGTTGGCTACGAGCCTTATATGCTTATGCTTAACGAGTGGTGGAAGCAGCTTTACGGTGAGAGTGAGGGCAAGGATAACAAGGGAATTTTCCCTGCATCCGTTATATTCTCAACAGATCTCCATTCGCTCGGTCAGTATATTCAGGAGGGCGATAGAAATCTGTTTGAAACCGTTATTAACGTAAAGAATTCGGGCGCGAGCTTTGTTATTCCCAACGATGCGGCGAACGTTGACGGACTTAATTTCATTTCCGGCAAGGAGCTTGACTTTGTCAATAAAACCGCTATGCTTGCAACTCTTATCGCACACAATGACGGTGGCGTTCCCAATATGCTCATAGAGCTTGAGGATCGAAGTGCGTATTCATTTGGTTATCTTGTATATTTCTTTGAGCTTGCATGTGCAGTATCGGGTTATATTCTTGGGGTAAATCCCTTCAATCAACCCGGAGTTGAGGCTTATAAGAAAAATATGTTTGCGCTCCTAGGAAAGCCCGGATATGAGGAACTCAAGGTCGAGCTTGACAAAAGAATAGGCAATAACTGAAGCTTTTAAAAAAGTTTATAAAAACTTTGTCAATTTCATTGAAAAAAGTATTGCAATTTTATTAAAAATAGTGTATTATATATACAAGAGGATTTAGCCATATAAATCCTACACAAAGGAGGAACGTAAAATGATCAAATTATTTATCGGAGCAAAAGGTTCCGGAAAGACCAAAACACTTATCGAGCTTGTTAATAATGCAGCTTCCTCGTCAAATGGTTCCGTTGTATGTATCGAAAAGGGCGATAAGCTCAGATTCGATGTAACGTCCAAAGCTCGTCTTATCGATACAGATTATTATAATATCACAAATGCAGAAAAGCTTACCGGATTTATTGCCGGTATCCTTGCATCCAACAGTGATATAACTGACATATTCGTAGATTCTTCGCTTAAGATCTGCGGAAATGATGTCGAGGCATTTGAGGTTCTTCTCAAGGATGTCGAGAAGCTTGTTGCTGACGTCAACGTTGTTATGACCGTTTCTATTGCAAGCGAAACCTGCCCCGAGTCCATTAAGGCATATACATAATAATCGAATTTTAATAAAAGTCAGCGAAATGTGTATTACGCACGTTCCGCTGACTTTTTATTATTAACAAAAAAACGCTTGCAACATAGAATGTATTGAGGTGAAATTTCATCTCTTAAAAAGATTATTATCAATAATCAAGGGAGAAGTTGCAATGACAGAAAACAGAAACAACTCGTCATTATCAAATCAGGATGGGCGTGGAACTGTTTGCATTGATACACATCGCGTACTTGATTCCTGCCGTGACAGAGACTGCTTTGAAAACGTAAGAGTGTATCTCAACGCTTTCGGAGAAGAAACTCTTTCTTGTGCGACTAATATAAGAGCACGTTCGGCTAAGGTTTTGTGGGCGTTTGTAGGTGTAGACGAAGTACCGTTCAACTTCGGGTTCTTTCAGATAAGCATCCGTTATTACATTCTTGTAGACCTCGAAGCATGCCTTGGTCTCGGAAGAAGCCAGAATTTCCATGGAATTGCAGTTCTTGAAAAGAACGTTATTCTTTACGGAGGAGAGGGAAGTGTTACCACGTTTACCTCCGGTCCCGACAGTACGTTTTGTGCAATAGGCAACACCGATAACAGGGGTTCTACAAATCCTGTAGCGATAGCCGAAACGGTTGAGCCTATAGTTCTTAACACGAGAATAGTTACCGATTGCGGCTGCGCTTGCCAGCAGAATGAGACAATAGATCTTCCCGATTGCATAAGCGATTGCTTAGGCGGTCCGGTATGCTGCAACACGAACGGACCAAGACTTTATATCACCTTCGGTATGTTCTCGGTAATACGCATTGTCCGTCCTGCACAGCTTTTGGTTCAGGCAACCGATTACAGCGTTCCCGACAAGGAGTGTGTACCGCTTTCAAGCGATGAAGATCCCTGCGCGGCATTTAATAACATGCCTTTCCCGATTGCTCGTTTCCGCGGCACGTCAAATGGCAGCGAGCATAATTCGGGCAGTGCGAGAGGGAATTGCGGCTGTCAGTCGAACAGAGATAACAGATAAAAGTACGTCTTATTAAATGAGTGTGTTCCTTTCGCGGAACATGCAAGGGGTTGACGCAACAATAAGTGTCAACCCCGATATTTTTATGCGTTCTTTTGGATCTCAGCAAGTATTTGCTTCAGAAGATCCTCTGTAGTAGGATTAGCTTCACGCTCAAGTCTTGCTTTTTCTGCCTCCGCTTCTGCCGCTGCAGCAGCTGCCTCATCAGCAAGTCTCTTTTTCTCTGTGAAATATGCCTCAACAGCGTCCTTATCAGTCCACTTGATACCGTTTGCCTTCAGCTCCTTGCGCTGTTCGGAAGTGAGTTTTCCGTCAGCGAGCTTTTTGCCATCCTCGCGAAGTCTGTTGATGATCTTTACGATCGTAAACAGAACAATAGCAATGAGGAAGAAATTAAGTACAGCATTGATAAATGCGCCCCAATCTATGTATATCGACTGAGCAAGATCGGGAACCGTTTCCGTACCGATAACCTCTCCGGCATCGTTGAGCACGTCCTGTTGAATGTCAACGCGCTTAAGGAAAGTATATACTTCACTGAGTGAGTTAGCTCCGAAACTCAAAGCGAGCAGCCAGTTGATTATAGGCTTGAGAATATTATTGCTAAGACCATTGACAATGGCGGTAAACGAGCTACCGACGATAACACCGACAGCCATATCAACAACGTTGCCGCGTGTTATAAATTTTTTGAATTCCGAGAAGAATTTTTTCATTTTTTCGTCCTTTCTTATATAAAAGTCGTATTGCATAGATATTATATATTATTTTTCTCTTAAAGTCAATATTTTTGTAACAATAATGGAAAATTGCCGCAAATTCCCGTTATTTTATGATATTCTGTCGCATTATCTCATACGCAAACATAGTCGTTGCCGAGGCGGCGGAAAGCGATGCTTTAAATTCACGTGCATAGGCGATTTTTACAAGTATATCCGCATTATTCAAGACGGATCTGGAGATACCGCGGCGCTCACCGCCTACAATCAGTAGGATAGGCAAGGGAAGAGCACATTCACCGAGAACATTATCGGTATTTTCATCTGCACACACAACCGTGTATTCACGCTGTTTGAATATTTTCACTGCACTTTCTGTATCGTCAGTCTCATACATGTCAAGAAGCTCTGATGCGCCTGCCGAGCTCCTGCAAACAACTCCCGCAGCACTCATCCAATTTCGCTTTGGAAGAAGGATGCCCGAAACACCGCACGCGTAAAGCGAACGAAGCGAATATCCGAAATTATACGGATCCTCAATGCCTTGTATCATAGCAAAAAAGCCTTCGGTGGGCAGAGGAGTGGCATCGTTGAATTTTGGAATTGTACGTGCCGAGGTGATGGCAACAATGCCTCCATGTGAATTGCCGAGCGTTATTTTATCAAGCTCTTCAGCATTGCTTTCAACAATATCAAAACCATATTTATCAGAAACTGCCTTGAAATAACCAATCTCTCTTGAAATTTTCGATAGTTTGCTTTTATCGAAAAGAATTTTTTTAATTTGTCGGTCACTGATTTTTTCGTCGTTTGATCGTATGATTGCACGGATCGAAGTCATACCTTCAAAAACAGTAGAATCGCAAAATTTTATTTCTTCTTTTTGCATTATATATGTAAACCTTTCATATATTGTAGTATAAAGCTGAAATGGAGATACCGCGATGTATGATTTTAACGGCAGGGAACGGTGCGAGGTTCTTGCAGAATACGTTATAGAAAACGATGCCACAGTGCGAGGTGCGGCTAAGTATTTTGGAATGAGCAAGAGCACCGTACATAAGGACCTTGTATTTAAACTAAAATTTTGCAATGCAAACCTATATAAAGAGGTAAGAAAGATACTTGAAACCAACAAATCGGAAAGACATTTAAGGGGCGGGGAAGCCACCAGGAAAAAATACCTTGCCAAAAAGAATACTGTTTAAATTAAAAACGCAGTTATATAGCAAACGCCATTACAAAAACGGTTCCGAATTCCCTGTTCTTTACCTATTATAAATTAAACACGGTATAATTTCAAGGGATTTTTTGAATATTTTACTTATTTTACGCTTTTTAGAAGCTTTGTTGAAATACCAGTTAATTTGCGGTGGAATTATTTTAAACGCGAACCGTACGCATGATCGTTGGGGCTGTCGCATTTAGGCGTAATCGAAAACAAAATTGGCGAGGTAGAAAGAA
>CAZTWE010000072.1:0-9308 GCA_964617165.1 uncultured Ruminococcus sp. | reverse complement strand
TCTTTCTACCTCGCCAATTTTGTTTTCGATTACGCCTAAATGCGACAGCCCCTAGTGCGCTTTTTAACGGGTCTTTGCTGCTTTACGATTTTTTTCGGATGCGTATTTGTATATTTCCTCGGTTGCAAGGGAGAGCTTTGTGATAACGTTTTCCTTATCGGGGTAGCAATAGAACGAGTCCTTTTCCGTAGATATATCTATACAGTCAAAGGGCTTTACGTGCGGAAAATCGTATTCCGTGTGCAGGCTGATGGTTTGCAGGGGGGAGCGCTGTATGCGGTACGGCTTATCACGGTAAGTACCCTCTAATACAAATCCGTTTTCTACGTCGTGCGTGAGGCGAGCCTTGCCGAGCGGCTCAAACTTGTAGCAGCCCGGGAGCGAATAAACGTCCACCTCATCGGAGAATGAGTATTCACCGCGCGCAATTTCCGCTCTCACCTCTCCTCTTTGCCATTCAAACCAATCGGGAATATGTGAAAACTCGGTATCACCGCTCTTTGCCAGAAGCTCTCTAAGCTCGGTCATCTCCCATACCTTGCCGCACTCGCGGCAAAACAGCTTCGTACCCTCGGATGCCATTTTCGATTCCGCCTTGCATGAGGGGCATTTGTAGAGTAGCTTATGTAATCCCTCGGCGCGTAACGGCTCGGTTATTCTGATATTGTTCTCCTTTTGATACTTATAATCATCGTAGGTAAGTGCTTCTTTCACTTTTGCGTTTATTTCTTTTGTAATTTACCTCTATATTCATAAGTACGTCTCCTGCTTTTTGAACAATTATACTATACGTTCAGAAAAAATCAAGTTTTTCCACATTTTAATCACAAAACGGTTGCGAAATCCATTTTTTAGTGGTAGAATATTTGTGAAATTTCTTTTTGTCGAAAGGTAGGAAAAATGATATATTTTTATATAAGTGTAGGTGTGCTGCTTTTTCTGGCTGCGGCAGCACTGCTGACCTCATATATCTGTTTTAGAATGGTGTTTCTTGAAAACAGAAAAGCAGAGGAAGCAAAAAGGAAAAATAAAAAGGACGATATCCCCACGCCTGACGGAGATGAGTATGAGCCTTATCGGGATAAAATACGCGAGAAGATACGCGAGGCGAGAGCCTTACCGTATGAGGAAATGGAGATCACCTCGTTTGACGGCTTGAAGCTTCGCGGCAGATATTACGAAAGTATACCCGGAGCTCCGATAGAGCTTATGATGCACGGATATCGAGGCAGCTCCGAGCGAGACCTTTCCGCAGGAATATTCAGAGCCTTTAAGGTAGGCAGGAATGCTCTCTTGGTAGATCACCGCGCCTCGGGAAGAAGCGAGGGGCGTGTCATAACGTTCGGTGCGCTTGAAAAGAGAGACTGCATGTTATGGATAGATCACATGATCGCGCGCTTCGGGGATGACGTGCGCATAGTGCTGACGGGAATTTCCATGGGGGCTGCAACGGTTATGATGTGCTCAGCCGAGCAGCTTCCTAAAAACGTTGTCGGTGTGCTTGCCGACTGCGGATATACCTCAGCCGAGGCAATAATAAAAAAGGTAATACGTGATATAAAGCTCCCCGCGGATATACTTTACCCGTTTGTCCGTCTCGGTGCGCGTATTTTCGGAAAATTCAACGTTGACGAGGCGGATGCGCTCTCAGCCGTTGCAAAAAGCAAATTACCGATCATATTTATTCACGGTGAGGATGACGGATTTGTGCCCTGTGATATGTCGCGCGAGAATTATGAGGCTTGCACCTCGGAAAAAACACTGGTTACAATTCCAAAAGCCGATCACGGTCTTTGCTATATGATAGCTCCCGAGGAATATATCAGCGCATTGAACGACTTCTTTAAATTTCAATAAATTCAGGGGCTGTCGCATTTAGGCGTAATCGAAAACAAAATTGGCGAGGTAGAAAGAAATTTCCGCCTCGCTACTGTTTTTTTATATCTGATCAGAAAATAAAGGTTGAAAATCCGCTAAGAGTAGCGTATTTTCTCTGATTTTCATAAATTCTTAATGAGACAGCCTCTTTTTTGCTCCCACCTGAATGTGACAGCCCCTTATTCGTCCTGAGTATCGCTATCACCGTCCGATACGGAGGGAGTGGTAACGTCGGGTATCAGGGTGAGTTGAGTATCGGAATCTGACACGTGTATCTCCGTGTAGTCCTTAACGTCAATATCCGAGCTGCTCTTCCGCTTTGAGAGGATAGATGAGAGCGCACGGCTCAAAAAGCCCTCCGATTTCGCCTTTTTTTGCTTTGGTCGCTTGGTTTTTTTGTCTTTCTCTTCCGTATTGGCAGAGCCATTATCTCCGACAAGGCGAGATACTACCGTCCGTAAGAATTTGCCTGCCTTTTCACGTCGCTCCTCGCTTGAGGCGTTTCGCTCTCTCAGTATAGTTTCCCAATCCTCGTGGCGCGTGTCAACACCGAGCAGAGTGGGGTTGAAAACAGCTTCAAGCTTGTTACCGATAAAATTATCGCCTATTCTTTTTTCAAGAAGTCCGAGGGCAAATCCGATCTTTCCCGAGCCCGTCATGCCGGTTATGAATTTCTCGGCTATCTTCTGGTTTGGCATTTCCGAGAGGCGCAGCATGATACCGTCCTCGGTGTGAGTTATCTTTATCATGCGCGTGTTCGGCAATTCGGGGAAGATCAGCTCGATCTTGTATACGGGATTTCTGTCCTCATCCTCCATTGCTTCGGCTATTGCACGCACGGTATACAGCTCACCTTTGTAATTCTGCGTGCAGGTTTTGAAATCGTAAAGTCCGACGGGGATATTATACGTGACCCCACCTTCAACCGATGAAAGCATAAGCGCATCTCCCTCGCGCAGAATGGAGAGCTTTTCTATACCGCCTATATAGTTGTTTTGCAAAACACTGACGAACAGCGGCAAAAGACTTACGTTGTTCTCGGGGAAGCTGTATTCTCCGAGAACGCGGTTCCAGTTTTCATCAAACGGGAATTTGTTTCGTATCCCGAAAAGGTAACTGATGCCGCGCCGAGGCACGAGAGGCCTTATCCAATGGCGGCATTTGAAGAAGCTCTTAACGCGCCTTTTCAGGGTGAAAAGGTCAGCACGTGTCGCACTTATATCCTCGGGAAGCTCCAAGAAGCAGTGCCTTACTATCTCAAGGGCAGCACTGTCCTGGAAAATCTCGTTGTTACCTGAGTTTATCGCAACTACAAGGTTATGCTTCGGGCATACCCATACGTTTTGCCCCAACATTCCGCTGAGAAGAAAATCATTGCCCTCGCGGCTTGTCCATATATGGTATCCGTAATTGAACGCACCCTTATCCGTCTGCGACAGAGAATGAGTCATAAGCATTTTGGTAACGAATGCACGTGAAAGTATCTTTTGCCCCTCAAAGGTACCGAGATCAAGAAGCATAACTCCGATCTTGGCAAAGCTCTCGCAGGACATATATACTCCAAAGCCGCCCTTTTCGGTTCCGTCAGCTGAAAGCTCCCACAAAAAGTTGTCAATGTGAAGAGGCTCAAGAAGCCTCGGCTTTATAAACTCCGTAACACTGCATCCCGTGACCCGTGTTACAATCTTAGCCATAATATATGAGTTCATGCTGTTATAGCTGAACACCTCACCGGGAGGTGACGTAAGCTCCGAGGAAAAGAAGCTCTCGCACCAGTCATCACTTGTTACGGTTCCCAGCTCTCCGAACGGAACACCGCTTTTCATTGTGAGCAGATCCTCTACCGTTATATCCGCAAAGCGCGAGTCTGAGTAGGGCAGCTCGGGGAAGAAGTCTATCACCTTTTCGCCAAGTGAAAGCTTTCCGTCATCCACAAGCATTCCTATCGCTATCGCGCATACGGTTTTTGACATGGAGTGAGCAAGGTGCGCTACGTTTACACCGTAGCCCGGTGCGGATGCTTCAAGGATAACCTCCTTATCCTTTATCACAAGTATATTGTGTATATTTGCCGCACGTTCTCTTTCAAGAGCTTGTACAAGGTCTGTCAGCAGCTTTGCGTATTTATGCCCCTTGCCGCCCGGTCTGCGCGGAAAGTATTTCTGTTCCGCACCGCTGACCGTGAGCTTCGCGGGATTGTACGGTACAACCGCAGGATCCTTTTTTTCCGTCACAGCAAGACCAAGCACAAGTTCTATAGCTTTTTTCTTGAAATTTTCCATAAAAACACCGTTTTTTATTTGTTTATGTACTATAGCAGTTTTTTCTGATGTACGTCTATATTATACCCAAAGAAGAAGAAAAAGTCAATAGTGCGTTCGACTCTCTTACGGCTGGCAGATATCGCCTTTGGAAAACGAAAAAACAAGGGGTGTCGTATTTTTACACGGCAGCCCCGAGAAGAGAGTATAAATTAAATATCCGTTTTCAAAACAGATTTAAGCTCTGCTGAGCGGAACGCGCCCTCCATAACCAAAAGCACGCGGCGTACCTCGTTAAGCTTCACAAAGATCTCACATTTGCCGTCAATGGCAGAAGTGAGGTTTCTGTAATAGTCATGAACGTCGGATGAGGGTCTGTCTATTTCATAAAAATCAAGCGTTATTTCGTCACGGGGCGCCATTGTTTTGGTAATTCCCGCAGCCGTCTGCACAGGAAGCACGTCCTTTTCGCACCATGCCTTGAGCCTTGCTACACGGCACTTCTTCTGCCAATCGTCGATGATCGCGGTGCCGTTTTTGCACTGCATGTAAAATCTCGGCAATGGCAGGAAGTTGTACGTACCTACCTCAACGGTAGCGCGTTTTCCGCTCTCAAAGGTGAGGTGCAGATTAAATCCGTCATCAACCTCGTCCGTCGTTATGTTGGTCGTCTCGCACCATATACTGACTACCCGTTCGGGAATGAGGCGAAGCATTTGGTCTATGAGGTGAACTCCCCAGTCGAGTATCATGCCGCCACCGCCCGGCTTATGGCATCTCCAGTCTGACGGGATACCGCGTGAGCCGTGTATTCTTGATTCAACGTTGATTACCTCACCTATCTCAGCACTGTCTATAAGCTTTTGCATAGCAAGATAGTCAACGTCATAGCGGCGGTTCTGATGCACTGTGAATATTTTACCGCTGCGCTTTGCCTCGGCACACATTTCGTCAAAGTCCGCAACACTGAGAGCAACGGGTTTTTCGCATACAACGTGCTTGCCTTTGCGAAGTGCATCTATTACTATTTCCTTATGTACGTCGTTAGGGGTAGCGCAAACAACAATGTCAACGCTCTCATCGGCAAGAAGCTTTTCTCTTGATGCATAGGTGTGAATACCAAGTGCCTTTGCGGCATCAACGCGGCGCTCGGCAATATCGAATATACCCGAAAGAGCAACAACGTCACTCTTCTGCGCCCAATTGGCGTGCCATGCACCCTGTCCACCGTAGCCTATTATTGCAACGTTTTTTTTCATAATAATCTCCATTCTGTCGCTCGTGCGGCATATAGAATAATACGTTTTTGTTTATTTTAACATATAAACTCTATAATTTCTATAACAATATTGACATTTTAGAAAACAATATTGCTGACTTATCCAAGCCATATTCCGAAAATATCCGCTATTATGCCGAAAAGAGTTCCGCTGAAAACAAGAATTCCTACGATGAGAAAATTCATTTTCGGATGCTTGTTTACACGCAGCAGCACGATTAGACCTACACCCGAGCCTGAGAAAAGACCTGCAAGCATAGAGCCGAGAGTGATAAAGCCGGAGGTGTAAAACTCAGTGAGAGCAACGGATGCCGCACAGTTAGGTATAAGCCCGAAGAGCGAGCATATCAGATGGCTTATCACAGGCTTGTCGTACATAAGCGCAACGAGCCTATCCTCTCCGATAAAGAATACCGCAGAGCCGATAATAACGGTGCAAAGAAGAATAAAGAGAGAAATCGTAAAGGTGTGGTGTAATGCGGAGTAGAAAATTCCGCGCTCACAGTGGCAGTTGTCGTTATCGCACAGCTCGTCTATATTTATCTCTTCCTTGTCTTTTTTTATAAGATGAAGAATAATATCAGCGGCAAAGCCAACAATAACCGCAACGGTGAATTTATAGCAAATTATAAATATGAGCGTCGGAAGCGAAATATCGGGATTGCTTATCAGAATAGGTAGCATTTCGTCCGACGTAGCAAGAAACACCGCAAGAAGCGTGCCGAGCGTTATTACCTTGCATGAGAACAGATTGCTTGCCACTGCGGAAAATCCGCACTGCGGTATAAGTCCGACACCGCCGCCGACAAGGGGGCCAAACTTGCCTGAGCGTTCCATAAAGCGTATGGTTTTCTCGCCTGCCTTATGCTCGATAAACTCCATAAGCAGATAAGTGAGGAACAAAAATGGAAGCATCTTTGAAAGCTCAATTATTCCGTGGAGGATGACCTCATCAATAAATTCACCGACATGCCCCAAATGCCCGATAAGAAATTCGCTGATTGCCGAATGACCCTCATGCGTGTGCGAATGAAGGGCTGTTAAGTATACATTAAGCATTTGCGTTGCCCTCCTTATCAGCGCAGGCGTTGCACCTGCCAAAAATAATGCTGCCCGCATCGGGCGAAAAACCATGCGCTAAAGACAGCTCCCGACAGAGCATCTCGGAGAGCCGACCGTCAAGATGTATCAGCTTGCCACAGCCTCGGCATTTCAAATGCAGATGCGACTTGCACTCTGCATCGCCTATGTACTGATACGTGCAATGCCGCGTTTTATCGTCGGAAAGCTTGCGCACAAGCCCCGACGAAACAAGCTCGGATACAATGCGGTATACGGTGCTTTTCCCTCGACCGTCATCAGCTATAGCTTCGCAGATCTCAATGAGCGAGTAGGATCTTGTGGCACTGTGTTTTAAAAATTCAAGTATTTTTTCTTTATTACCCGTTTTATATCTCATTATATTTTCTCCGTAAAATGAGAATAATTCTCAAATGCTTATATATAATACATTATTTTGTTTGCAATGTCAATAGAATTTTTTTATTTTTAATTTATTTCCAATCCATTAAAAACATTAATTTTTTGATAGCGAGTGCTAATTTTTCTTGGCGAAGATAATGAATTTTCAGGGATTTTATGATAAAAATGTTAGCACTCAAATTGCGAGAGTGCTAATGTTTACAAAAAGTACATAAAATGATGCAACATTGTTAATAAAATCATAGTAGACTATATTCGAGCAAAAAGATATCCCATGAAAGGAAAGGTGAGATATATGGATTTTGAAAAGCTTACAAATAAAAGCCGCGAGGCAATAAGCGCGGCGCAGGCACTGGCAAAAGAGCATTCGGCATCCGAGATAAGCGAATTGCATCTTGCCTATGCCCTGATTTCGGATAAGGAGGGGCTTGTTCCCGAGCTGGTATCGGCTCTCGGTGCAAACAGCATTGCCTTGGGCGAGCAGCTGCTTTCAGCGATACGCGCTATGCCGAAAATGGGAGGCAACGGATATTCCCAAAATCAGTTATACGCATCAAGAGAGCTTGCCGAGGTGCTTGACAAGAGCGAGCAGATAAAGGTGGAAATGGGCGATGAATATTTATCTGTTGAGCATCTTTTCGTAGCACTCACGGAGCGCGGAGGAAGCAAGCTTAAAGAGATATTCAATTATTACGGTATAAACAAAGCCGCCGTTCTTAAAGAGCTTAAAAGAATAAGAGGTAATACAAAGGTGACAACAGACAATCCCGAGGGAACCTATGACGTTCTAAAAAAATACGGTCACGATCTTGTGGAGCTGGCGAAAGCGCATAAGCTTGACCCCGTGATAGGAAGGGACGATGAAATACGGAACGTTATCCGTATACTTTCAAGAAAAACAAAGAACAATCCTTGCTTGATAGGCGAGCCCGGCGTAGGAAAAACAGCTATAGCCGAGGGGCTTGCGCAGAGGATAGTGAGGGGAGACGTTCCGAATAATTTAAAGGGCAGGAGCCTTTTCTCGCTCGATATGGGCGCACTGGTTGCAGGCGCGAAATACAGGGGCGAGTTTGAAGAAAGACTTAAAGCCGTTCTGAATGAGGTAAAGGCATCGGACGGTAATATAATACTCTTTATCGACGAGCTGCACACCATAGTCGGAGCAGGGAAGAGTGACGGTGCAATGGATGCGGGAAACCTGTTGAAGCCCATGCTTGCACGCGGTGAGCTGCACTGTATAGGCGCAACGACTCTTAACGAGTACAGGCAGTACGTTGAGCGCGATGCAGCGCTTGAGAGACGTTTTCAGCCCGTTCTTGTAGCCGAGCCTACCGTTATGGATACTATTGCCATTCTGCGCGGCTTGAAGGAGCGATATGAGGTATATCACGGTGTTAAGATACACGATACCGCACTTGTTGCGGCGGCAACGCTTTCAAACAGATATATAAGCGACAGATTTTTACCCGATAAGGCGATAGATCTTGTTGACGAGGCGTGCGCACTGATAAAGACCGAAATGAACTCCATGCCCACCGAAATGGATGAGATATCGAGAAAGATAATGCAGGGCGAGATAGAGGAAGCGGCTTTGAAGAAGGAGGGCGATAAGATATCTCAGGACAGACTTGCCTCAATACGCAGTGAGCTTGCTGAACTCAGAGAAAAATTTGCCGTAATGAGTGCTAAATGGGAGAACGAAAAGGCAACTATAGGCGCGGCACAAAAAATACGCGAGGAGCTTGATAAGGTATCGCGTGAGATAGAGGCGGCTGAGGAGAAATACGACCTGACACGCGCAGCGGAGCTTAAATACGGCAAGCTTCCCGAGCTGAAGAGACAGCTTGCCGAGGCAGAGCGTAATGAGGGACGTGCCGAGGCGTCGCTTCTGCGAGATGCGGTCTCCGAGGAGGAGATAGCAAAGATCGTGGCAAGGTGGACGGGTATACCCGTGTCAAAGCTTATGGAGGGTGAGCGCGATAAGCTACTCTCAATGGATAAGATACTTCACCGCCGCGTTATAGGGCAGGACGAGGGAGTTGCCAAGGTGTGCGATGCTATTCTGCGCTCAAGAGCCGGCATCAGAGACCCGAAAAGACCTATCGGCTCGTTCATGTTCCTCGGACCTACGGGCGTAGGAAAAACCGAGCTTGCAAAGGCACTTTCCGAGGCACTGTTCGATGATGAAAAGAGTATCGTGCGCATAGATATGTCGGAGTACATGGAAAAGCACAGCACCTCAAGGCTGATAGGAGCCCCTCCCGGCTACGTCGGGTATGACGAGGGCGGTCAGCTTACCGAGGCGATACGCCGCAAGCCCTACGCAGTCGTGCTTTTCGACGAGATAGAAAAGGATCGCGACCGACCGCTCGGGTAATGAGTCCTCTATTGAACTTCGAATAACCGTA
>CAZTWE010000071.1:0-9395 GCA_964617165.1 uncultured Ruminococcus sp. | reverse complement strand
TACAGGCGGTGACGATACCGCAGGCGATGACGATACTACAGGCGGTGACGATACCACTGACGATGACGATGACAACACCGAGAACCCCGACTACGTGCTTCCCCCTCAGGATTTTGAATAATCATCCCCTTAAAACAAACCCTTTGTAAACAAAACTATACAAAAGCACTTAAATGAGCAATAAATTTACTTACAATGAGAGCCTCCGTTTTGAGAGGCTCTCTGATACTTTTTCAAGAAATTTCAGAATAACAAATCTGTACGCCACCTATCTCGAGCGGTTTCCTAACGTTATAACCGAGGAGATGATAGACCTCTTGTGCGGTGACGGCTCGCTTGACAAAGCAGATGCTATCCCCGCCCTGCTTGGTGAGATCTTCGGGCTTGACACCGAGCAAAGTGCTGAGGACAGAGCCTTGATGCGAGACTACATAATTCCGTCGGTGCGTATTCTCAATTCAAAAAAATACACCGAAAATCCCTATTACAAAAATATAAAGCTTGACAACGTATCAAACGGTGAGTGGGAGATACGCAGGGAGTGCTACGAGCCGTATCGCGCTGTTATTTGTGACGATATGATAATTGGATCGGATTTTTTGGAGATACCGCCACTCGGATTTTTCGAGGAGCGTTTTGAGTTCCCTGCCGTGCTTGAGGGCGGCAACGAGTGGATGACGCTCACCCCCGTTGATCTTGACACCTCTGATGAAGCTATTGCCGCAGCGCACGGCAAGGTAATAACGTTCGGGCTTGGACTCGGCTACTATGCCTACATGGTATCCGAAAAAAACGAGGTAGAGAGCATCACGGTAGTTGAGCGCAGCGAGCGTGTTATCGAGCTTTTTGAACGGTACATATTGCCACAGTTCCCTCACCGCGAAAAGGTGCGCATCGTAATGGCGGATGCCTTTGAGTACGCTGAGCATATTATGCCCTCCGAGGGCTATGACGTAGCTTTTGTTGACACCTGGCGCGATGCTTCTGACGGTGCTCCGATGTATTGCAGAATGAAGCCGCTTGAACGTCTTTCACGCGGTACGAAATTCATATATTGGATAGAGCGCTTTATCATCTCGCATCTGCGCGCAAAACGCTTTGCCGATATGCGTGAGCTGTACCGACGCGGTGAGCTTGACGTAAGCTTTGACGAGCTTCTGCGCTCGCTTTCGAACGTAGCTCCCGACTGATAAAAAATATAAAGATCAATACCGGTGACGATATATCTATAGCAAAAAGCAGATTACTATAGCCTTGACAGGAGTGCGACGGCATTACCGTCCGTCAGCTTTTCGCAGTGCTCGTTTATGTAAGGCGCGAGCTCTATCGGCACTCGGACAGAGTATTCAAGCAGCACCGCAAGCTCGCATATTGCACCAAGGCGCGAGGTTCCTCTGCCTGTCAATTCAAGGTAATAGCCCTCACCGTCTGAAAAGAACAGCTCGCTTTGCTGTATACATTCGCTGTCGGTTATGGTTTTGATAGCATTGATAAGATCGTCAAGGTCGGAAAAGAAAAAGAGCATTTTACGCGATTCAAGCATTGTTACGTGCTCGGATTTGGATATTGCGCGTTCATTCCTCTTTGTTATCGCGCCAAGCTTTGTTACAAACAGCTCTGCACCGCCATCCTTTGCCGGGTAAAACTGTACAAGCAGCTTATTGCCCTCATGATCAAAGCCGTAGAGCCGCTTGACCTCATCAAGTATCTCAAAGACCTTGGCTCTCGTTTTTGTGTCACTTCCGTCAACGTCATCAACGTCAAGCCCGAAGCTTCGCACGTCGGAAGGCGAAAGCATTATTTTAATTTTAGACTCACTGATCTTAAGTATCTCCAATCGCTTCCCTCCCCTCTGCTTTGTTATATACGCATATTTGCGAAAACAGATACATTTACATTGTAGCACTTTTAGGGGTAGTTTGCTACATGAAGCTTTTGGCAGCTGTTGTACCATAATGGTACATTTCAAAGAAAATCGGAGGATTTTGGCAGATTTAATAGTATTTTGCGGTGTTTTTCAAAAAGTTGATTAACAATTCCCGAAATAATTCCATAAATAACGATCTCCTTAATGCATGGGGCTGAGTCATTAAGAATACAGAGAAACAAAGGCTATTTTGAGTTTTAAAGCGAAAAGCTCTGTATTCTTAGTGCGAAGCACCTTTGGGGCTCGCTTGATTTAGAGCAGAAATCGTTGGCTGACGAACGGTAGCCGTATAAAAATACGGTGAGTGAGGAAACGACGATACAAAAAGGGCATAAAATGGAAGAAATTTGAAGAATTTCAACCTTAAAAAACAACAAAGCATAAAATTAGAGCGAAGAAACCGTGTTTTTCAACGGAAGCCTCGCTCTTTTTGGGTTATGCCTAAATGAAGCAGCCCCTTAATAAATTTCAAGGAATGTGCGAAGATATTCTTATTTTCGGGCTAATGCGGCACTAATGCGGCACTTTTGCTCTTTATATTGATTTTTTTCTCTGTTTGTGCTATAATATTCACGGTGAGTTCGTAACCATCCTCACCGAGGCGACGTGTGCGCCAAAAAAACAAAACTAAGGAAGTAAAAAAATGAAAGCACAACGCAACACCCGGCGCAATACGCGCTACATCGTCCGCGCAGCGATCATCGCTGCTATTTATGCCACAGTGGCATACTTTTCCGCTTCGCTGCAATTTGCCAATTTCCAATTTCGGCTATCCGAGGCACTTTGCATACTGCCGATCTTTATGCCCGAGGCATCCGTCGGTCTGTTTCTCGGAGCGATACTCGCAAATTATCTTACAGGCTGCGTTCTGTGGGATATCGTGTTCGGCAGTATTGCCACGCTGCTCGGTGCACTCGGTGCCTCGCTTCTGTCGAAGCTGCCCGATAAGCTGCTGTGGCTCTCAACTCTGCCAACCGTAATATCCAATGCCGTAATAGTTCCGTTTGTCATAATTTATGCATACGGCAGCACCGAATCCTATTGGTTTCTCTTCTTTACCGTTGCGGTGGGAGAGATAGTTACCGCAGGTATTCTCGGCTCGGCATTGCTCTATTATCTGAAGCAAAGAAAGCTCTTTTTCCAATGATGTGAGCTTGGTAAATTGCTCGGAATGAATATGGCTCTGTACGTAAGGGGAGACGGATTTATAAAAATGGTATTTTATACTGAGAAAAAGTCCTGCATTTTAATTCAGCCTTTTTATAAATCCCAAGCTCACGCTTTGCTTTTGATATACTCATCGATTGCGGCGGCGGCACGCTTGCCTGCTCCCATGGCGGAAATCACGGTAGCCGCACCCGTTACGGCATCACCGCCCGAGAATATTCCCTCGCGAGAGGTCTTTCCCGTTTCCCCGTCCGCTACGATGCATCCGCGCGCATTTGTATTCAGCCCCTCGGTAGTGAGCTTTATCAGGGGATTTGGTGAGGTACCTATCGCCATAATGACCGTATCGAGCGGCAGCTCAAGCTCGCTGCCCGAAATAGGATGCGGTGCTCTTCTGCCCCTTGCATCCGGCTCTCCGAGCTCCATTCGCACGCAGCGCACTGCCTTGACGTATCCGCCCTCCCCGATTATCTCGGTTGGAGAAGCTAAGAATATAAATTCCACTCCCTCTTCCATAGCGTGATGAATTTCCTCACGCCGTGCGGGCAGCTCCGCTTCGGAACGTCGGTAGATTATATACACACGCGATGCACCGAGGCGCACAGCGCACCTTGCCGCATCCATCGCAACGTTTCCACCGCCGACAACGGCAACGTTTCCACCCCTCATGACGGGGGTTGCTGCCCCCTCACGGTACGCGCCCATGAGGTTTACGCGCGTCAGAAACTCGTTTGCCGAATAAACTCCGCAAAGTCCTTCTCCGGGAATACCCATAAAGGTGGGAAGCCCCGCACCCGTGCCGATAAATACAGCGGCATAGCCCATTTCAAAAAGCTCATCAACTCCGAGCGTTTTTCCTATTATAACGTTTGTATTGAATTCCACACCGAGTGTCCTCAGCTCATCCGCCTCACGTTTTACTATAGATTTCGGCAGCCTGAACTCGGGAATACCGTACGAAAGCACGCCTCCAACGGTATGCAATGCCTCAAAAACCGACACGCTATAGCCCATCTTTGCAAGATCGCCTGCGCAGGCAAGCCCTGACGGCCCTGAGCCGATTATCGCAACACGGGGTGCACCGTCAGGCACCTTCGGTGGGTTTGGGGGATTTTTTGTGTCACAATCGGTATTTGCGTTTTCCGCGTGTACGTCAGCCGCAAAGCGTTCAAGCCTTCCGATAGCCACAGCCTCTCCGCGTATACCTCTTTTGCACCGAGCCTCACACTGTGACTCCTGCGGACACACTCTGCCGCACACGGCAGGCAGACATGACGCATGTGAAATGACACGGTATGCTCCCTCAATATCCCCCGACTTTATCTTTCCGATAAATTCGGGTATGCTGACGTTTACAGGGCAGCCCGAAACGCACGGCATATCGGGGCAGTTAAGGCAGCGGTTTGCCTCGGATATAGCGGCACCGAGGTCATAGCCCTGTGCAACCTCGGAAAAATTAGTGCGACGCACCTGTGCCGACTGCTCCGGCATAGGTGTTTTTTTAGGGTCAAGATTTATTTTAGCCACCGTTTTTCTCCTTTGCAAACAGCCTACAGGCATCCTCATACGCATGCCGCTCAAACTCGCGGTACATTCCGCCTCTTTGTATTGCCTCGTCGAAATCGACCTCATAACCGTTATACTCAGGCCCATCAACGCATGCAAAGCTTGTTATTCGCTTACCGTCACGCACAAGGCTGAGGCGGCATCCTCCGCACATTCCCGTACCGTCTATCATTATCGGATTCATTGACACGGTACAGGGGGTACCGTACGGCTCTGCCGTTTTCGTAACGTATTTCATCATAACGAGCGGACCTATCGCTACTATCTTATCGAACCGCCTGCCCGAGGAAAGCATCTCGGAAAGCGGCAGGCATACGTTGCCCGCCCTGCCATAGCTTCCGTCATCCGTCATAACGGTAAGCTCATCGGATGCCGAGCGGAACTCATCTTCAAGTATAACCAGCTCGCGCGAGCGGAAGCCTATAACCGTTGTAACACGGCATCCCCTCTCCTTGAGTGCCTCGGCTATCGGCAAAGCTATCGCACAGCCGACACCGCCGCCTATTATGCAAACGTCACAAAGCCCATCGGTTTCGGTAGGCTTACCGAGCGGACCTGCAAAATCCGAAACAGAGTCGCCGACCCCAAGGCGGGAAAGTGCGAGCGTTGTCGCACCGACGGTCTGAAATATTATTCTGACGGTACCCTCTGCCCTGTCAAAGCCTGCGACGGTAAGCGGTATGCGCTCCCCCTCTTCGGTAACGCGCAATATCACGAACTGCCCTGCCAGAGCGCGCCTTGCCACAAGCGGAGCTTCTATATCCATCATCGTTACGGTGGGATTAAGCACCCACTTACTTTTTATTTTGTACATAAGTGACCTCTGCCGTTTATTTTTCATTATTTTATCACAAAGCACCGATAAATTCAATAGAGATGCGTGCATTTCTGCAAATTGCATAAAATTTCATATATTTTTCGTATTCAGCGCAAATATTTACGCGAATTTTTGTGCGAATTCGTAACTAATTTCTTGACATTGATGCCGAAGAGTGATATACTCTACTTATACAAATATTTTGGGAGATGATGCGCTTGGCAAAATTCATACGCGAGATCCGCGTGATTGACCTTTGGCTCTATTTTGCGCTTCCCTTGGCGTGCCTTGCGGTCACGGTCACGGCGGCGGTGCTCCTCGCTGTCTTTTTTGACGGTGTACTTCGCTACGTGTTGCCGATACTGTGCCTTGTTCCCTTGTACTTCGATCTCAAGTATCTCGCTATCGGCTCGGTGCTTATGTACAAGGCGTTCGCACCGCTTTCCGTCAGGGATCAGTGCCGATTTGAGCCGACGTGCTCTACGTATATGATAATGGCGATCAAAAAATACGGGCTTTTCCGTGGACTTTTCCGCGGTATTCGCCGCATTACGCGCTGCAAACCGCCAAACGGCGGCCGTGACTTACCGTAAATTACTCTTTGGAGGAACACATAATGAACGAAAACAAGATCTACATTTCAGGGCTTTGCCCCTACTGCCCTGCTACTCTTGATTACGCGGAGGATCAAAAGGCGGTTGTCTGCTCCTGCTGTAAGAACGCAGTGCCTACAAGGCTCCTGCGCCCCCTCGGCTCACGCGATGCCGACGGCAGTGACAGCGAAGAGAGCAGAAAGATAGCGGAAAACGTTACGTCCGCCTCTCTCGGCCTTATCTATCTTGACAATTTCTGCGACAGCTTCGATTGGCGCGAATTTGCGCACAACGCCGAGCTTTCCGTGCGCGTGCTTGATGCAATAGCAGAGATATCCAGGCTCAAATTCTCCTCCGACCCCCTCACGTATCTGCTCGCTTTCAGATGTACGGCTATACCCGTGCTGAAAAAGATAGATGGTCTTGACGTGCTTGAGGTTGAGATCATTGATAATTACAAGAGCGACGATATTTCGGATGCCTTTGAATACACCGATCTTTACTGCGATATTACCCACACCGTTGCATCGAAGAGAGACGGTATAATTGCCAAGCTTGAAAAGGACGTTGCACTTGCTAAGAAATTCGGCATAGATGCAAAGATAGCAGAGGACCTTGACCGAAGCCTTGCGGTATTCCGCGATAAGGTCGGTGCGGTAACTGTAGCATCGGGCATAGAGAGCGTACCCGGCTACCTCAAAGCAAAGGAGCTGCGTGACGGTGAGCTTTACCTCAAGTTCCGCGACAAGGGCATTGATGCGGAAAAGACATACGAAAAGGCTATCGGACTTATAGCCGAGGGCAACGTTGACTCAGCACTCCACCTGCTCGGAGCTATCAACGGTTACAAGGATTCCGCTAAGCTTATCGCTCGCTATTCGACTATATTCAAATTCAACGACGAGCTTTTCGAAATGGCGGGAAAGTGCTATTTCGTTAAGGACGAGGTATCCTATTTCAACGTTTCCGAGGATCAGCCCGAGGAAGCGGCAGCAAAAACTCAGAAGCTCTACGAGATAGTTAAAAACGTGCCTACAGGCTCGCCTGTCCTTTCGGGCATTTCCAAGATAATACACTGCTACGGCTCGCGCATATTCTTCGTCCGAGGCGGTGTCAACGTTTGCGCTTACGAGTCGAGGAGTGCAAATACCTTTGCAAACGTAAAGGTGCTTGACGAGGCTCCCCGCGGAGATTACGTTATCGGAAACGACAGCGATATATTCTACTCCTCCGATAAATCCAAGTTCTTCTTCCGCAAAAAGCTGCGTGAGGTTACCGAAAAGCGCGGATGCTTCGGCAGACGTAAGAAGTCCAACGCGCCAAAGATCAACAGACAGAACAACTATTCCGTAGTTCTTATAGACATGGATGCAGCCACCTCAAAGGTTATCCTGCCCGAGGTCGTTGACATTATGGACTTCTATAATGACAAGATATTCTACACAAAGGTATCGGGTGAGGGCGAAAGCTCCTTCCGCATCTACGATATAAACACGGGCGAGGATAAGCAGATACTCAATGCGAACTGCATTATCCACAACGTTGACGGCGACAGGATAATCTACTCCCGCTGGGCTCCCTCAAAGTACAATCTTGATCTTTATTCCATCTCTGTTTCAACAGGCGAAACCACTCTCATTGACACCAATATCAGCGGCTATTATACCACTTACGGCGGCAAGGTATTCTACACTGTCGGCACAGGCGCATGCGCACGTCTTTACTCCGCAGGGCTTGACGGTGAGAACATCGTTGAGGTAATGGAAGATCCCGGCAGTATATGCGAGGTCAACTCGGGCTGGCTCTACTACGTAAGCGGCAAGGGAAAGAACGCTTGCCTTATGAAGGTACGCGCAGACGGCGAGTGCAACACCCTCGTTGCATCGAGATTTGACCGTCTCGTAAAGATGCAGGGCGGATATATCTACTACGTATCCACCTCGGGTGAGCTGTGCGTTGTAAGAAGTGACGGACATGATGCAAGGCGCATTTCCTCCGACGTTTCGGGTCAGGATATAATCATTGACAACAGCAAGATATACTACCTCAAGCGCGACGTGGTTGCAAACGCTACCGACAGCTCCGACGGATACGGTCTTTCGCTGTACACAACGGATCTTGAGGGCAAGAGATTCCGCAAGCTCGCGCATGACGTTGTTGCTATGACCGATTATGATGAGGAGAACATCTATATCTGCAAGACGCGCCTTAACTACTACAAGATAGAAACGCCTATTGACAAGGACAACTCCAAGACCGAGACCGTGTCAAGAAACGTTACATATTACGAGGCATACAACAAGCTTACGGGTAAATTCTCCGAGATCGTACACATCGGTGCTCCCACACCTGAGACGATCAGCTATCAGGCAGGATGCTTCCTCCGCCGCAAGACCTACACCAAGGAAAGCGTTATAACCGAGATGCATGCTGAGTTCAAGCGCACGAACGTTGCCGCAAGCGGACTCGTTCACGGTGAGGAAATGGAAGCTGCAAGGCGCGAGCAGGAGATAGTCGATGCTGAGCGCGAGAGCAAGCGCAAAAAGAGAAATAAAAAGCCAAACAAGGACTCCGAGCAAGACACAGCACAAGCACAAGACGCCTCTGAGGACAAGGCGGGTGCCGAGGGTGCGGCTGATGCGGGCGCAGGCAGCACGGACACCGAATAATACGGCACGCTATGGGACTTGCAACAGAGTTTGAAAAGGAAAAGCTTATAATTGGCTTTATCTACCCAAGCGAGGAGCTTTACGAAAGGGCGCTCTCGCTTATGACGGAAAAATTCGGGGAGCCGGATTTCGTATGCGAGGAATTCTCCTTTTCGCGCGAGTTCTCCACCTACTATGACGGAGAGCTCGGCGGAGAGGGGCTGCGCAGGATAGTAAGCTTTGAGCGACTGGTCGATCCCTCGGAGCAAGCTGAGATCAAGACCTTTACCAATGAGATTGAGACTATGTTCTCGGATGAGCACGGCACACGCCGCGTAAACCTTGACCCCGGCTTCATGAATCACGGCAGGTTGATGCTTGCTACTACGAAAAAAACAGGCTTTCGTATTCCGCTTAGGGACGGTATATATACCGAGCTGACACTCTTTTTCGCACGCGGTAAATGGCAGAAGTTCCCCTGGACGTACAGAGATTACCAATCCGAGCGCGTTCAGAGCTTCCTTACCTTGGTGAGAAAAAAGTATTTATTACAACGAAAAAACGGTTAAGATCAATACAAAAAAAGAGAGAACGTTTTACGATTTGTTCTCTCTTTTTGTCTATATATTCACTTTCGTGAAATATGTTCACGAAAGATGAACTCGATATGCTTTCGC
>CAZTWE010000070.1:0-9544 GCA_964617165.1 uncultured Ruminococcus sp. | reverse complement strand
TCTTTCTACCTCGCCAATTTTGTTTTCGATTACGCCTAAATGCGACAGCCCCTTGTTTGCGAGTGTGCTGCCAATGCGCAGCACGCCTTTTATTGTTTTATTTTCTTAAATGCCTTCGGTGTAGGGGAGCTTTTGCGCCAAGCTACCCGCGTAATTCTACTACTGCATCTGTTTAATGCATCGCTGTAAGCTTGATTATCAGCTCAAGATCGTCAGGCTGAACTTTTGCCTCATGCGCCGCCTTGTTGCGTACTACGCTGCCGCATCGCTCGCAGCGATGGATTATTATATAGCCGCGCTTGGGGTCGGGTAGGGCGCTTATAGGGCGCAGAATGCCGCCACATTCATTGGCTCTGTCTCCGGGATTTATATCAACGTGCAGTGAGCAAAGGCAAAAGGGGCAATGATTGCGTGATGTGTACCCAAGAGGCATGACCTCTTTTCCGCAAGCCTTGCATATAAATCCGTTGTCGTTTTTAGAAAATCTCTTGCTCTCCATTTGGCTCCTCACTTTCAGTGTACGTGTTCGACTCTCTTATTGGCTAGCCGTAATCTTGTGCGTTCGACTGCTTTACAAGATGCTTTTGCGATGCGTTTTGTATGCGTATTTTTTCTTGTATTTGCGGTATACTATAGAAAAAAGGATGGTGTTTTTATGAAAAGAATTCTCGGTATAGGAGTAGTTATACTTATTTGCCTTGCACTTGGGCTCAGTATAAGTGAAGAGCTTGAAGGCATTGGTTCTCTTGTTGTAAAATAGAGTCTTGAGGAACTGCGATATGCATTATTTTCCTACGCAGAACTTTGCGAAAATATCCGCAACTACCTCTTCCGTTACCGCACGTCCGTCAAGCTCGGAAATAGCACCGAGGGCAAGCTCTATGTCCGAGCTTGCTGCATCCTCCGCAAGACCGATGCGGTATGCCGTGGCGGCACAAGAGAGATGCTCCTCTGCGCGTAGCAGCGCCGCATGCTGGCGTGCGGAAGAGATGATAGCATCATCGCCTATAACTATGCTCTCGTCGGTGAAAAGCTTGTTTATTCCCTCCGCAAGCTGTGTCAGCGCATCGCTGCCTCGGCTTTTTGCCGAGATCTCCATTATATCGGAAAAGCCCATACAGCGAAGCTTATCCTTTAATTCCTCTCGATCCTTATCGACATTATCGCACTTGGTTATTATAGCTATCTTGGGTGCGCTCATGCGCATTATTTGTTCGGTTATTTCAATATCCGCATCCAGAATACCGCTACCCGTGTCGAATAATGCAAGTATCAGCTCTGCTTCGGCAAGCTTCTCGCGCGAGCGAGCTATTCCGATTTCCTCAACCGCATCGCTTGCCTCGGCTCTTATGCCTGCTGTGTCGTAAAGCCTGAGCATTACGTCTCCAAGCGAAACACTGCGCTCCAGCACGTCACGCGTGGTGCCGGGAATATCGGTAACTATCGCGGCATCCTCACCGAGCAGCAGATTGTAAAGAGTGCTCTTGCCAACGTTTGGTTTACCGCAAATTACAGTCTTTATTCCCTCGGTAACGGCACGTCCTGTCCTGTATGTGCCGATAAGCCGCTTTAGTCTATCCATAATTCGCTCTGTCTCGCAAAGCACAGCTTCGCGGCTAAGCTCGCCAAGATCCTCTTCGGGGTAGTCTATGCGCGCCCAAATAGAAGAAAGTAGCGAGGTGATATCACCGCGCATGGCTTCTACTTCTTCGGTAAGGCGCGTGCGTGATTTTCCGCGCGTAAGCCGTATCTGAGCCTCGCTCTCGGCATCAAGAAGCATGCCGATAGCTTCGGTCTCGGAAAGCGACAGCTTTCCGTTTACAAAAGCGCGGCGCGTGAATTCTCCGCGCTCGGCAGGGAATGCTCCCGCATGAAATGCGCTCTCAAGCACTGTTCGCGTAATAAGCACACCGCCGTGGCAGCTGATCTCAACTGTGTCCTCACCCGTGTACGAATTAGGGGCAGGGAAGTAGGTCAGCATACCGTCGTCAACAGGCTCACCGATATACAGGATATCACCGTATATCTGTGTTCTCGGAGGCCTCATTTCAATCCCTCTTCCGCCCCTTGGCAGGAAGATCTTTTTCGCTGTAGCGAGCGCGTCGGCACCGGATATTCTTATAACCGCAACCCCACCCTTGCCGGGTGGGGTTGAAATTGCTGCGATAGTTCTTGCCGCTGACATATTACTTGATATCGTCATCATCGCCCTCATCGAGGTCCTCTGCGGGATGCGTAGTCTCAACTGTAACCGTCTCAACGTCGTGCTCCTCGTCTGAGGTGACTGTGGGCTCTGTTGCCTGAGATAATGCGGTAACGTCATCGGTGTCGGGTGCGAACTCTGCCTTTAAGGGAGTTGCGGTCTCTTCCTCATCAAAAATACCGCTGGGCTTCTTGTCTGTAAGATATATAACGATCTTTCTGTTGCTCTCTGAGCCTACAGAGTTGGTGGAAACACCCTCTATCTTCTGTATCTCGGAGTGAATGATCCTTCTCTCATAGGGGGTCATGGGCTCAAGCATAACGCTTCTCTTGTTTCTGAGAGCTTTGGCAGCCATGCGGCGTGCAAGACTTCTTAAAGTCTCCTCTCTCTTTGCACGGTACCCCTCGATATCTATGGTAACGCGGCTCTTGTCGCGCTCACCGTTGATGTTCTTTCTGGCGGATGCGAGGTTTGCAAGGTACTGAAGCGCATCAAGCGTATCACCGTGGTGTCCTATCAGTGTAGAAGCATCCTCGCCCACTATTGTGATCCTACGTGTTCCGTCCTCGCAAGCATAAAGCTCAGCTGTAGCATTGAGTCCGATATCTGCAATAACTGTCTTAACGAAATCATAAGACATATCCTCACCGTCGGCAACCTCGCGGCGCGCCATCTTGAGCTCGGGCTCAGGGATAACGTCGGCGTGTACCTTTTCACTCTCGGGCTTGTTCTCGCGAGGCTTCTTGTCACCCTGCTTCTTGTGCTTCTTGTGCTTGTTTCCGTTTCCGCTGTGCTTCTGCTCGGTTGCAGCTTCGCCCGACGTGGGCTTGTTGTTTTCGGTCTCACTCTTGCCTACGGACTTATCGCGTGCGGGACGCTCGCGGCGAGGGCGGGGCTCATGCGTGTCGGGAATTTCCATGGTTGCCTGTATCTTTACAGGGCGTGACATGAAGCCGAGAAATCCGCGGCTTCCCATATCTAAGACCTTAAAATCAACGTCATCAAGAGGACCTGCGCCGAGAGCCGCTCTTGCATTTTCTTTTGCAGTTTCTATATCCTTACCTGTAGCAATTACTTCCTTTAACATTATAATGCCTCTCTTAGTGTTAGTCTTTTATCTCGGGCTTTTGTGAATTGTTTACGCCCCCTGAGCTCTGGGGCTTTTTATTTGATGCCCCGCCCTTGACCTCGGGCAGCTCGTCATAATCGTCCTCATCAATGTAGTGAAGAGATTTGTATTTAGGTTGAGTCTTAATGATAGCCTTCTGTGTCTTTTCCTGCGACTTTTGAGCCTTGCGCATTTCTTTAAGCTCTTCTTCCGTGAATTTCGGAATAGGCATTGCTTTTGCAAGTATGACCGTTTGAATTATACCGAGAACAGATTGGAATATCCAGTAAACGCCCATCATTGCAGAGAAGCTGAACGCCATCCACACAGTCATAAGGGGGAGTATAAGGTCCATTATGCGCATGCTCTTCTGAGCCTGAATAGCAGCATCGTCCTCAGGTACGCCGGCACCCGAATTACCCGTAAGCTTTCTCGATATGAACATCGAGAGCCACTGGAAGCCCGCCGCTATGAAAGGGATAAGAACTATCCATGAGAAATTGGTGAAGGAGGGAGTCTGAGCGAGACTCTGACCGAAAAGATTGAAGTTGGGTATCGCATTGATGTCTGCAAGACCTGCATTTGAGAGCAAAAGCTCTGAGCCTGCCGTGTTTGCATGATAAGACTGTATCTGATCGATAAGAGTTATCTGGTCGATAGAGCCTATCGCACCGTTGTCAACACCGTTGACAAGGTTGTAGATGCTTACTATGCTTTCGTCAGCAATATTCATGATGTACGAAAGCGGTTTTCTGATAACCTGGTATAAGAAGATGATTATAGGCATCTGAATAAGCAGAGGAAGGCAGCCTGAGAACATGCTGTAGCCCTCTTGCTGTTGGAGAGCCATGATCTCCTCTTGCTGCTTACGCAGGGTAGCCTGATCCGTTCTTCCTTTGTATTTAGCCTTGATCATTTCGATCTTGGGAGTCAGCTTTGCCATAGCTATCTGGTTTTTCTGCTGCTTGATAGCGAAGAATAAGAACAGCAGCTTAAAGACCAACGCATAGAGCAGAAGAGCCAAAGCATAGCTTCCCGTAATGCTAGAGAACCATCCAAGCATAGCTCCCAAGCCTTTATATAGCCAATCCAGCATTTGATTATTTTCCTTTTCTTTTAATTTTTACTCCTCGGAGCTTTCATTCTCCTCATTCCTGCACGTCGGATTTCGAAATCCTTTTTCGGGCACGGGATCGTAGCCGCCCTTGCAAAAGGGATTACAGCGTAGGATGCGCCACACAGTAAGGATGAGCCCGACGAAAAAGCCACGTTTTGTAAATGCCTCAAGGGCATAGGCAGAGCAGGTTGGAGTGAACCTGCAGCAGGGCGGTTTCAGGGGAGAAATGAATTTTTGGTAAAGCTTTACTAAAGCGATCATCAAATATTTCATTGCTTGTACATTCCGAGTTTTGAAAAAGCGATATCAAGCTCATGCTCAATATCTGTGCTCTTCATTTGCGGTGCCTTGCTTCTTGCCGCAATAACGATGAGAAAGCCTTGCTTTAGTATGCCGCGTTTTTCGATGGAATATAAACCCTCGCGGATTATTCTGCGGCATCGGCTTCTTGTCACTGCACCGCCGACTTTAGTTGAAACCGTAAGACCGTAACGGTTTTTGAATTGCCTTCTCGGGTCGCGTTCAGCAAGTCTTTTTGCGGCATAATCGGGCAGGATGTAAACAGCAAGAGCCGACGTCACAGCTCTTTTGCCCTTTGTATATGCCTTGCTGAATAAATGGTTTTCCTTGATTACTCTGAATTTCATGTTCTTGTTTTCACCTCTTGCCTGCTATCAAACAAAAACCCCGATAAATGCACGGATGCGCTACTTATCGGAGATTTTGTATGTCACTTCAAGCTATGTGACCGAATCAGTAGGTAAGACGAGCTCTACCCTTGGCGCGTCTTCTCTTAAGAACTTTTCTGCCGTTGGCTGTAGCCATTCTTTTTCTGAAACCGTGTTCCTTGTTTCTCTGTCTTTTCTTAGGCTGGTATGTTCTCTTCATGATCTGCACCTCCTTGTCAATTTACTAACGTCTTCTCCGTATATCAAAGGCGACCATACGAAAGCAGGATATATTATAGCGTATTTTTTTCGTTTTGTCAAGAGCTTTTGATTATTTTTAAAAAATAATATATTATGCGACAGTTATTGACTTTGATCTTAATTTGTGGTATTATTATAAAATAATAAGGAGGGCTGATATGAAAAACATTAAAGACGATATGGAGAAAATCCTTCTCTCTGAGGAGGAAATAGACAGTATTACAACGAGAATAGCGGAGGAGATAGACAGGGATTATGCTGCTGAGGATAAAAAGCTTGTACTCGTATGCATTTTAAAGGGCTCGCTTGTCTTTATGGGCGATCTTATGAAAAAGGTCAAAGTTCCTGTGGAGATAGACTGTATGAAGGTTTCGTCCTACGGCGTGGGTACCGAAACCACAGGACAGATACATATATCTCTCGACCTGCTCCGCCCCGATATCAACACCTGCGATCTGCTTATTATTGAGGATATTATAGACAGTGGAATAACTCTGTCTCACCTCACTAAATATCTGAAGCTTAAAGGAGCAAAGAGCGTGCGCACATGTACGCTTTTGGACAAGCCCTCGCGTAGGCGTGTTGAGTTTACACCCGACTACCGCGGCAAGGAAATTCCCGATGAGTTTGTTGTTGGGTACGGTCTTGATTATGCGGAAATGTACCGTGCGCTCCCCTTTGTCGGTATCTTGAAGCCCGAGGTCTACAGCAAGTGAAGCGTGTCGGACTGTATACTCTCGGCTGTAAGGTCTCACAGTATGAGACCGAGGCGATAGCCGAGAAATTTGCGGCGGCTGGCTATACCGTGTGCGATTTTTCCGACTTTAATGACGTTTACGTTATCAACACGTGCACGGTAACAGCCGAGGCTGACAGAAAATCGAGGCAGATAATACGTCGCGCAAAAAAGAAAAATCCCGATGCCCTCGTCCTTGTTTGCGGCTGCTACAGTCAGCGTTCGCCCGAAGAGGTGGCGACCATACCCGACGTGGATGCCGTGATAGGCTCGGCAGGAAAGCTGTCGCTGGTTGAAATCGCGGAAAAATTACGCTCGGACGGTGAAAGATATATAGCCGTTACCGATATTGATAAGGAGCCGTTTGAAAAAATGGCTGTTACCAAAGGAGCGCGTACCCGTGTATACGTTAAGATAGAGGACGGTTGCGAGTGCAAATGCTCATATTGCGCAATTCCCACAGCGCGCGGAAGAGTGCGATCGAAGCCCCCGTGTGACGTTATTGCCGAGGTTGAAGCACTTTCGGCAAGCGGCGTCAGGGAAGTGGTGCTGACGGGTATTGAAACAGGCTCTTACGGTAAGGATTTTGCTGAAAAATACCGCCTTTGCGACCTGCTTTGCGAGCTTGATGCACGAGGCAGTGCCGAGCGCATACGTCTCGGGTCTCTTGCCCCTGAGCTTGTCGGAGAGGAATTCGTGCTCGCGGTTCGCGATCTGAGAAGCCTTGCCCCTCATTTTCACCTTTCAATACAAAGCGGATCGGATAATATACTCCGCGCAATGCGCAGAAGATATTCGAGAAAGACAGCACTTGAGGTCATAGCTCGGATAAGGGAGAATATACCCCGTGCAACGTTTACGACCGATATTATGGTAGGCTTTCCCGGGGAGACCGAGGAGGATTTTGCCGAGAGCGTCAGCTTTGTCAGGGAGGCGGGCTTTATAGATGCCCACGTGTTCTGCTATTCAAAGCGGAAAGGTACTCCCGCCGCATCATTCCCGAATCAGATACCAGAGGACGTAAAGCATGGGCGCAGCGAGGAGCTTATGCGCGTTGTATCAGAGGTGAGATGCCGCATGCTTGACGTAATGGTAAATGACGGTGTGCCGATGCCCGCGATCTTCGAGCAGGAGCGTAACGGACTTTGGTATGGGCACACGGATACCTTTGTCGAGGTGGCTGTGAAGAGCGGCGAGAATTTGCACGGTAAAATATGCAAGGTACGACCCGTAACACGAAAATCAGCTACTATCATCGGAGAAATAGTCGAATAAATGCAAATAATTATTTACACAATGGAGATATAAAATGGAAAACAGCAAGAAAACAATGGAAAAAATCGTTGCCCTATGTAAGACAAGGGGCTTCATCTTCCCCGGCTCCGAGATCTACGGAGGTCTGGCAAACTCTTGGGATTACGGCCCTCTCGGCGTTGAGTTCAAGAACAACGTAAAACGCGCCTGGTGGAAAAAGTTCGTTCAGGAGTCGCGTTACAACGTAGGTCTTGATTCGGCTATCATAATGAATCCCGAGGCATGGGTGGCATCGGGGCACGTCGGCGGCTTCTCCGATCCTCTTATGGATTGCAAGGGCTGTAAGGCTCGCCACAGAGCGGATAAGCTTATCGAGGACTACGCCTTTGCCAACGGTACCGACGATAATCCCGCAGGCTGGAGCTTTGAAGAAATGGCGGCTTACATCAAGGAGAAGAACATCGTTTGTCCCATTTGCGGCGGTAAGGATTTTGCGGATATAAAGAAGTTTAACCTGATGTTTAAGACCTTTATCGGTGTTACCGAGGACTCTACGAACACCGTATATCTTCGCCCCGAAACGGCGCAGGGTATTTTCGTAAACTTCCCCGCAACGCAGAGATCGACAAGAAAGAAGCTCCCCTTCGGTGTAGCTCAGATAGGTAAATCCTTCCGTAATGAGATAACTCCCGGTAACTTCACTTTCAGAACGCGCGAGTTTGAGCAAATGGAGCTTGAATTCTTCTGCAAGCCCGGTACAGACCTTGAATGGTTTGCATATTGGAAGGACTATTGCCATAAATTCCTGCTTTCGCTCGGCATGAGAGAAGAGAATTTGCGCCTGCGCGATCACGATCCCGATGAGCTTTGCTTCTATTCCAAGGCAACTACCGACTTTGAGTTCCTCTTCCCATTCGGTTGGGGCGAGCTGTGGGGCGTTGCTGACAGAACGGATTACGACCTTGGTCAGCATCAGAAGCATTCGGGCAAGGATATGACCTATTTTGATCCCGAAACCAACGAAAGATACATTCCTTACGTTATCGAGCCCTCTCTCGGAGCAGACAGAGTTGCACTTGCATTCCTTGTTGATGCCTATGATGAGGAAACGCTCGGTGAGGGCGATACAAGAGTAGTTCTTCACCTGCATCCCGCGCTTGCACCCTATAAGGCTGCTGTTCTCCCTCTTTCCAAGAAGCTCTCGGATAAGGCACTTGAGGTATATGACAGCCTTGCTAAGTATTTCGCGGTAGATTTCGATGAAACCGGCTCTATAGGTAAGAGATACCGCCGTGAGGACGAGATCGGTACTCCTTTCTGTATCACCTACGACTTTGAGACGGAGAATGACGGCTGCGTTACCGTGCGTGACAGAGATACCATGGAGCAGGTAAGAATTCCGATCTCCGAGGTTCGCGCATATATCGAAGCAAAGCTTGAGTTCTGATAATTCGGTATGGAAAATATAACACGGATAGCATCCTTTTCGGTAAATCACGACTATATCGTGCCGGGGATTTACGTCTCGCGTATTGACGGAGATATAACGACCTACGATCTCAGGACGCGTAAGCCGAACGCGGGAGACTATATGGATAACCTCACGATGCATTCTGTCGAGCACATGTTTGCAACCTACGTGAGGAACAGTGATATTGCGAAAAGCATCATATATTTCGGACCTATGGGCTGTCAGACGGGTTTTTATCTTCTCGTAAGAGATACGGATAGGAACACAGTGTTTGGCACGGTTGTTGAAACGCTGAAAAAGATAATAGCGCATGACGGGGAGATGTTCGGTGCAGTGCGGGAGGAATGTGGAAATTACCAAAATCTCTCGCTCGCTGCCGCAAAGCGCGAGTGTGAGAGCTATCTTTCCGCCTTGCAGAACAATCCCAACCGATTTGAATATCCGGTTGGCTAGAAACTAAGGTACAGTTACATGAAAAAATACGATATAGGAATAATCGGTGCAATGCAGCCCGAGGTCGAGGAGCTGATAGCTACTCTTACCAGCGTCAAGACCGACACTGTCGGAATGCTTACGTTCCACCGCGGAAAGCTTGGCAAAAAGAGCGTAGTCATAGCTAAATGCGGAGTAGGTAAGGTGTTTGCCGCCGCTTGTGCCGAAGCAATGATAATCAAATACGCGCCAAAGCTCATAATCAACACGGGCGTGGGCGGAGCTATTGAAACA
>CAZTWE010000069.1:0-9849 GCA_964617165.1 uncultured Ruminococcus sp. | reverse complement strand
CATGAGTCTGCCTCATTAAGAATTTGCTAACCGCATGTTTTTTACTTCATTTTTTTCATTTTTTCTCTGATTTTCATAAATTCTTAATAAGACAGCCTCTGCTTTTATATTGGCGCGAAAGTTTTTCCGAAAATTTTTCTTTCATTAAGTAAATATTTATGTTGTAATATGCGAAAACATTGAGATCCTGTATGCGGAAAGTATGCGGAAAAATTTATAAAAAGTTGTTGACAAACGGCAAAACATACGATATAATGAGGCTGAGGACAATAGCTTTGTCTGAAGATAAATATATAAAGGAGAGAATAAAATGAGAAAATTATCAGTGCTTCTTCTGGTGCTGGCTATGGTGCTTGCCTTTGCGGCTTGCAATAAGGATCAGCAGCCCTGCGAGTCGCACGTCGACGATAACGGAGACGGCATTTGCGACGTTTGCGAGGGTGTTGTAGATGATAATGATGAGCCGAACACCGATGACGTATGTGTTCACAAGGATGACAACGGTGACGAGATATGCGACACCTGCGGCGATCCTGTCTGCAAAACGCACGTTGATGCTGACGGCAACGAGGCTTGTGACGTTTGCGGTGCGGCAGTTCCGCTTCCCGTAGGCTTACAGCTTTCCAATGCTGTTATAGCTCAGCTTGAAGCTGCAAAGTCGGTAAAGGTAGAGCTTGACGTTAATGCAAGCATTAACGAGGATGCTTGGGAATACGTTTATGACGAAGAGACCGATGATTACACACTTCCCGAGAACACCACCGATTACAGCGAGGTCGTAATGAAGGTTATCGCAACCGTTTCCGAGGGTGCGAACGGCGGCTACAATGCAAAGGTTGATGCAACCGTCAGCTACCGCTATGCTCCCGACGGTGAGCTTGAGCCCGATGTAGACGGCACAGTGCTTTACATAATAGACGGTGTTGCCTATACCTACCGTAATGACCTGGATCTGTACGAAAAAGCTTCTCTTGAATACGAAGAGACAGAGTCTGCTATGGCTGTACTTGAAAAGCTTGCTGCGGCAGTAGAGATAACCGAGGATGAGCGCATAGAATTGCTTACCCTTATCGGTGACTCCGTAAATACAGCGTTCAATATCAAGGACAACAAGGGTACCGTTTCCGCTGACGTTAAGGACAACGTAAACGAGATTATTTCATACTTTGCAGAGCTTGATCTTGAAAATGACACTCTTGCTACCGTTATAGACGATGCTCTTGCACTCGTTGACGAGGAGCTTACCTCCGCTGCTATAGTTGCAGAGCTTGAGCGCATTTCGGGCCTTACCGTAAATGCGGCTTTGGCAGATCTTGATGCATGGCTCACCGAGAATTACGGGACCACCGCACAGGAGCTTTATACCACGGTAGTAACCGACAAGTGCGTTGTTGTTATTCTTGAAGAGTATATTAAGGCAAACGCATACGACGTTGAGGAAACCGAGCTTGATGAATACGTTGCAGAGCAGATCGCAACAATACAGAGCTTCAAGATAGCTGACGCTATTGCCGAGGCTGAAATGGGTGAGACTCAGGTTTATGACGTGCTTAAATCCATGATGGGCGGCAATGCAGCATCTGTAACAGACGATACCGTTACCGAGGGTACTGAGGAAGAGGTTTCCGAGCGCGAGAAGTTCTTCGACAGTATAGAGGCTACACTTGCAATGACTCTCGCTGAGATCGATGTCGCTGTTGCTGAAACAAGCGGCCCTATATTCTCCGTGCTCAAGGAGACTGCTTCGGGCATTACCGTAAATAAGCTTGACGGTAAGATCGACCTCAATTTCAAGGGCTCGTTCAATATTGACACTATCGAGGCAATTGCAAACGCTGATATGACCATTGTTACACCCTCGGAGGTAGATAATAAAGAGGACACACGCGAGCTTAAGCTAACCGCAAAGGTTAAGGTTTATGACGTTCTTACAACTACTGTTGAAATAAAGCTTCCCGAGGATGCTGTTGTTATAGACGATATCATCAGTAAGGGCTTATATTCCGATTATCCTTACGGTGAGCTTTACATCTACAGCTATGACGATGCGTTTGATCTTGATATGGAGATCTACGTTGAAGAGCTTAACGACGTCGTTATGCTTTGCGCAACCGGAATAACCTTAGATGAGCTTATAGCAAAGGCTATCAGCGTAGATGCTGAGAATATCAGCATCTACTATAACGGTAGCTCGCTTGAATTGCTTAGTGACTCCGCACTTGCTTTTACCATTGACTCTGAAACAGGCACCTACACCGTAACCTCATGCCCTGAGTTTGAGATACCCGTACTCCTGACCAACGTTATACAGGCTATAGGCTTTGGCGAGGGTGTGGACAATTCCGAGGAATACGATCTCGATGCAGAGCTTGGCATCTACTTTGAAAGTCTTGAAGACGGAAGGGGTAAGATCATTTGCGATCCCGAAATCCATTGGATAAGTGAGATCATATTCTATTATTACACTGATGAATCAGGTAATCTTGTATGTACGATATATGGCTTCATAAATGATTCTGATCACAGAGTATATGAACCCGATAAGAGTTCTTCCGGCTACGGTGGATATTACATCGACAACTACGATGACTACTACTTATACTTCGATGGAGGAAATCTTACTTTCACGTTCTACGTTGACGAAAACGGTGTTGTCACCTGTGATGATTTCCCCGTATTCAACGAGGAATTAAAGCGAAATGCTAGTTAGGAAGTGAAAGTCCTCGCCTGAGTGAGAATTTCGACTCAAGCAAGGATTTGACGTAACCCAAAAATAAAATGAGGGGGCTGCGTCATTTAGGCGTAACCAAAAAACAAAAAGTGAGGTGAATTTTTACGCCTCACTTTTGTATTAAGAACATATTTTGTTAAAATCAAGGTCGGAAATCCGCTGAAAAAGTGGATTTTCCTCATTTTATTATGTTTTTGTTTTTCTATTTTCGTTTCCTCGCTCACTGTATTCATATACAGTTCTCGCTCGTCAGCCGAAAATTTTCGCTCTAAATCCGCACGCCCCATGAGTCTGCCTCATTAAGAATTTGCTAACCGCATGTTTTTTACTTCATTTTTTCTCATTTTTTCTCTGATTTTCATAAATTCGTAATGAGACAGCCCCATATCGCTTGACGAAGGCAAATATCGAGTTTTGAATATCTCGCCTGCGGCGAGGTGTTCAAAACATATCGCAAATCCCCGGGGGATTTATATCGCTACGTGTTATCCTCCGAGTATAACACGAGTATAACACGCACCTAAAGGGTGTTGACATTCGAGGCGTCTTGTGATATACTGTATTCAGTGCTTGTTGATAATTCAACAAGACCCCCGCGCGGAAAGCCGCGCCAAAAATCAGATCGGTGAAAGATCCGATGAGAAAGGGATCTGTTTTATGAACAAAGTAAACGAAAAATACGAAGCGTTATTCACTCCTTGGAAAATAGGAAACGTTGAGATTAAAAACAGGATAGTAATGTGCCCGATGGGCGGTACTTCGCTGTTTGGATGGTTTGAGCTTACAGGCTGCCATTTCGATAAGGAAGCGGCGAAGCTATTTTTGGAAAGAGCCAACAACAACGTCGGTCTCATCATCCCCGGCATTGCTCCCTTGCGCGACACGTTCTTCGGAAAGTGGCTCTGGCAGAACACGAAAATGTTCGAGGAGCTGAAGGTATTTATGGATGAGATACATAAGACGGGGGCTAAGCTCTTTATTCAGCTTACCGCAGGCATGGGTCGCTCATGGGCGATCACCGAGCTTGTGGCACCCTTACATAAAAATAAATTTACACGCGCCCTGATCAAGCCGATCATAGACACCTCGCATGAGCTTGCAAGCCCAAGCCCTCAGAGGTCCCGTTGGGCGCATGACATAGAGTGCCCCGAAATGACAAAGGAGCAGATACAAGAGATCATTGAAGCCTTTGCCAAAACTGCAAAGCTCTGCCGTGATGCGGGCGTTGACGGCGTTGAGGTGCACGCCGTTCACGAGGGATATCTTCTTGACCAGTTTGCTATAGAATTTTTCAACAAGCGTACGGATGAGTACGGAGGAAGCTTTGAAAACCGTTACCGCTTTGCCGTTGAGGTAGTAAAAGCTATCAAGGAGGCGTGCGGTGAGGACTATCCCGTATCATTACGTTACTCGGTAGAGTCCAAGATGAAGGGCTTCTGCGAGGGTGCCATGCCGGGTGAAGAATATACCGAGGTCGGCCGTAGCATGGAGGAGTCCGAACGCGCGGCAAAGTATCTTGAGGATGCGGGCTACGATATGCTCAATGCTGATAACGGAACCTACGACTCATGGTATTGGGCGCATCCGCCGATGTATATGCCCGAGAACTGCAACCTTGAGGACGTCTCTCATATAAAGAAATTCGTTAATATTCCCGTTGTTTGTGCAGGAAGAATGGGTATGGAGGTCGGCGCAAAAGCTGTTGCCGAGGGCAAGATAGATGCGGTCGGTGTTGCACGTCAGTTCCTTGTCGATCCCGAATGGGTAACAAAGCTTATAGACGACAGGCTTGAGGACATCAAGCCATGTATATGCTGCCATAGCGGATGCTTCAATTTCTCGTCCTCCAAGGGGCATGCAAATACTCAGGATCTTACCGACACTATGGGACTTGCGCGCTGTGCGCTCAACCCCGAAACAATGCAGTCTAAGAAATATTACGTAGAGCCTGCAAAAAAGTCGAAAAAGATCGCTGTTATAGGCGGCGGTATCGGCGGTATGGAGGCAGCTATACTTCTTTCGAAGCGCGGTCACAAGGTAACGCTTTATGAAAAGAGTGACAAGCTTGGCGGTGTATTTATTGCTGCATCGGCACCCTCCTTCAAGGAAAAGGACAGAGAGCTTATCGCCTGGTACATCCGCGAGCTTTCAAGGCAGCCGATAGAGGTTAAGATGAATACCGAGATCAAGGATATCAAGTCTCTTGATGCGGATGAGATAGTTGTTGCAACCGGTGCGGTAGCAAGAAAGCTGCCTGTTCCGGGAGCTGAGAGTGCCGTTGAGGCAATCGAGTATCTGCTTGGCGAGAAGAGCGTTGGTGACAAGGTGGTTGTCATCGGCGGTGGACTTACGGGATGCGAGATCGCATACGATCTTTATCTCAAGGGCAAGAAGCCCGTTATCGTTGAAATGCAGGACGATCTTATCACAACAAAGGGAATTTGCCTTGCAAATACCAGCTATCTGCGTGATTTCTTCAAGACGAATAAGGTTCCCGTTTATCTTGAAACCTCCGTTTGCGAGATCGGAGAGGGCACCGTCACACTGAGGGATAAGGACGGAAAAATCTTCAAGGTCGATACCGATTCGGTAATTACGTCCGTCGGTTACAATTCCGCACCCGTGGTACCACGGGGCAGGCACGTTCACGTGATCGGTGATGCCGACAAGGTTGGAAACCTGCGCACGGTAATCTGGGGCGCATGGAACGTATGCATGAAACTGTAAAAAGGAGAAAAGTAAATGATACTGACAAAAGAACAGCAGGCCATCCTTGACGGTGAAAAGGGAGACGTGCTTGCAAAGGTTATGAAAACGCTCGTCATGTACGGAGAGGCGTTTGATGCGGAAAAGCTCGTTCCGATCACATCCGAATACAATCACCTTGTAACGTCATTCGGACTAAAGGTAATGTCACCGGTTTACGATCTGATGCAGCAGCTTCTCGATGCGGGCGTTTGCTCCGGGCAGAAATTCTCGGTGGATCCCCGTCCTCTTGATAAAAACGTTCCCGCGAATTTCCTGCAAAATCTTGTTTTCAATAAGTTTATGTATACAAAGCAGGACTTCTATGAAGATCAGCTTGAAAAGCTCGGACTTATGGATAAGGATGCCTTTTCCTGTACCTGCTACATGGACGAGGTCGGAAACAAGCCGAAGAAGGGGGACGTGCTTTCATGGGCGGAGTCAAGCGCGGTAGTATATGCAAACTCGGTGCTTGGCGCAAGATGCAACAGAAACTCGGGTATTATAGATATAATGGGCTCCATCGTAGGCTACGTTCCTTATTTCGGTCTCTTGACCGATGAGGGCAGACGTGCTACGTGGGTAGTCAAGGTGCAAACCGCAAAGAAGCCCGAAGCTCAGCTTCTCGGCTCGGCAATAGGCATGAGGGTCATGGAGGACGTTCCTTACGTAGTAGGGCTTGATAAGTGGCTCGGCAGTGAGCTGAATGACGAGGCATGCGCATATCTTAAGGATTTCGGTGCGGCAACAGCTTCTAACGGTGCGGTAGGTCTTTATCATATTGCAAATCTTACTCCTGAGGCAAAGGAGCTCGGTGAGTCCTTAATAGCGGAGGGTGCTAAGGAATACGTCATTGACGATGCAGAGCTTGAAAGAGTAAAGAAAAACTATCCTGTTATATGGAAAAATCCCGATGCGGCACCCAAGCTGTGCTTTGTCGGCTGCCCTCATCTTTCTTTGGCTCAGCTCACACAGTGGACGGTGAATATAGAGACCGAATTGAAAAACAACGGCAAGAAAAAGGTTACTGTTCCTACCGTTCTTACCGCTGCTCCCGCAGTTCTTGAGGCTTTCCGAAAAACCGAATACGCAGAAAGGCTCAAGGCAACAGGCGTTATTACGTCATATATCTGCCCTCTTATGTATATGAACAATCCTCTTTGCAAAAAGATGCCTGTTATTACGTCATCGAATAAGCTTCGTACGTATACGAGCGCAAGATATTACACCGATGAAGAGATACTTAAAACCATCACAGGAGGAAAAAAAGCATGAAAACGTTTCAGGGAAGAGTTGTAACTCCCGGTGAGGTCACTGCCGAGGCAGTAGTAACCACCGAGGGCTTCAATACGCTTGCTTCGCTCCAGATGGCGTTGCAGTTCGGTGATAAAGAGGTAAAATGCGGAGACCAGAGCAATAAGGAGCTTTACGGCAAATCCTTGCTCGGTAAAGCGCTTTGCCTGCCGCAGACGATAGGCTCCACCACGGGAGGACTTGTGCTTTACTGCGCATGCTCGATGAAGAAAAATCCCGCTTGTATGCTTTTCGCCAACCGTATTGACTCGCTTGCAGCCGCAGGCGCAGTGCTTGCCGACGTATGGGTAGAGGGCGTTTCTATGCCTGTTGTGGATTCTCTCGGTGACGAGTTCCTCTCTTACGTCAAGGACGGAATGAAGATCACGGTAAAGGCAAACGGTGTCGTTGAGGTTGAGTGATACACCGCATCGGTAAAACGCTGAATTAAATAAGTTACTGTCGAGGCACTGTTGATAGGTGCCCCGACATTTTTTGAAAAATCTTATTGACAAGTCGATATTTATATGATAAAATATCATACGATATATAACAACTGATATATTAAGGAGATCTATATGCCGCCAAAGGTAAAGATTACAAAGGAAGATATTATAAAAACTGCCGTTGAGCTTGTGCGGGAAAACGGAGAGCAGGCTATCAATGCAAGGGCGATTGCCGCTGCTTTGAATTGTTCAACTCAGCCTGTGTTTTCCAATTTTGCCACGATGGAAGAGCTGGGGGAGGCGTTGGTAGCCGCTGCATACGAGCGTTATCTCAGCTTTTTGAAAAGCGAGGAGGAGAGCGGGAAATATCCGCAGTATAAGTCATTCGGTATGGCTTATATACGCTTTGCAAAAGAGGAAAGCGAGCTTTTCAAGCTTCTCTTTATGTGTGACAGGAGCGGGAAGAATATAACAGTCACGCCTGATTTTGAAGCTTCGGTTCAGATTATAATGAATACAAACGGTGTCACGAGAGAAAAAGCAGAGCTTATGCATCTTGAAATGTGGGCGTGTGTTCACGGCATAGCAACTATGCTTGCAACTTCATTCCTTATGCTTGACGGGGAGCTCATCAGCGGCATGCTGACAGACGTATATCAGGGAATACGCAGCAAGCATTTAGGTTGGTATTGACTAACGGAGGTAAAATAGAATGAATGCAATCAGGATAGAGGGACTTACGAAACGCTACGGTGACGTCCTTGCCGTGCGTGAACTGTCGCTTTGCATTGAAAAGGGGGAGCTTTTCTCTTTACTCGGAGTAAACGGTGCGGGAAAAACCACAACGATAAAAATGCTTTCCTGCCTTACAGAGCCAACGAGCGGTGATGCCTATTTACTTGGAAAAAGCATCATCCGGGATGCCGCTGAGCTTAAATCGCTTATCGCGGTCTCACCTCAGGAAACTGCGGTTGCACCGGGGCTTTCCACAAGAGAAAATCTGGAATTGATGTGCGGTGTTCACGGCTTAAAAAAAGACAAAAGAAATGCAAAAATCAATGAGCTTACCGAGCTTCTCGGACTTCAGAGTGTGATAAGCCGAAAGGCAGGAAAGCTGTCCGGCGGATGGCAGAGGCGGCTCAGCATCGCTATGGCGCTTATCAGCGAGCCGGAAATTCTTTTCCTTGACGAGCCAACACTCGGGCTTGACGTTATTGCAAGGAGCGATCTTTGGGATATGATCCGTTCGTTAAAGGGCAAGGTAACCGTTATTTTAACAACGCATTATATGGAGGAGGCTGAGGCACTTTCGGATCGCATTGCGATCATGAGGGACGGAAAGCTCCTTATATGCGATACAGCAGAAAATATAAAGTCTCGGGCGGGCACGGATGATTTTGAGCAAGCCTTTATCCGCATTGTAAAGGGGGCGGTGGAATGAGAATACTTACGTTTGCAAACAGAAATGCCAAGGAGATCATACGCGATCCCCTGACTTTAGCCTTTGGCTTGGGCTTTCCGCTCGTTTTGATTTTGCTTCTGAGTGCTATTCAGGCGAACGAGCCGGTCAGCCTTTTTGAAATAGAGCATCTGACACCGGGTATTACCGTGTTCGGACTTTCATTTATGACGCTGTTTTCGGCAACGCTTATCGCGAAGGACAGGGGCAGCTCGTTGCTTCAGAGACTTTACACAACACCTCTGACACCGCTTGATTTCATCCTCGGATATACTCTGCCGATCCTTCCTTTCGCTGTAGCGCAAAGCATTATTTGCTATATTGTTGCTATCATTCTCGGGCTTGATATTACCGTCAATATCCTCCTTGCTGTTCTTTTCATTATACCTATTAGTGTCCTTTTCATCGCTCTTGGATTGCTGTTCGGAAGTATTCTGAACGATAAGCAGGTCGGCGGAATATGCGGAGCCTTGCTGACAAACCTTTCCGCATGGCTGTCGGGTACTTGGTTCGACCTTGAGCTGGTAGGCGGTGCCTTCAAGCAAATAGCCTATGCGCTTCCGTTCGTTCACGCCGTAGAGATGGAGCGCGCTGTTCTCGCAGGCAATTTCTCCGATATCTTCCCACATCTGTGGTGGGTGCTCGGATATGCGCTTGCCGCGCTTGTCATAGCCGTATTGCTGTTCCTGAGGCAGATGAAAAAACAATGATACGGACGGTGTTAAAGCGAAAGCATAAATCAGCTTTTCCTACGACTCATTTTGGCTCGTGACGCGAACGCATTTTTGAAGGGGTGGGCGAGCCCACCCCTTCAAAAACGGAACAACCTGCTTAATCGAATCTTTATAATAAGAGAACGGATGACGCTTTGCCTAACGAATGCGAAGCTCAAAGAAAACGTCGTCAGTCCATTGCTCTCTTATACGAAAATGTCATTTTCTGTTGGGTGATGATAAAAAGCGGGGCTGTCGCATTTAGGCGTAATCGAAAACAAAATTGGCGAGGTAGAAAGAAATTTCCGCCTCGCCACTGCTTTTTATATCTGATTAGAAAATAAAGGTTGAAAATCCGCTAAGAGTAGCGTATTTTCTCCGTTTTTATCCGAATTTTGTTTTCTATTATTACTGTACCGCCGTTTCGTGCTTGGCGCGGTCAAGCTGCTTGTAGGTTCTCAC
>CAZTWE010000068.1:0-10045 GCA_964617165.1 uncultured Ruminococcus sp. | reverse complement strand
GCTATTTCGCAACCACCGCTTTTGAAAACGGATTTTACTTTGGCAACTTACTATGATAACAAAGAAGAGAAAATTTCTATTTTTATTTGCTGTATCTATTGACAATGAATTTTGTTGATGATAAAATACCCATAAGCGCGTTTTACGCGATAATAAAACTTTTATATTGGAGTAAAAAGATGGACGATATATTTTACATAATAGGACAGGTGCTTGGAATTATAGCCATTTTTCTGGGTCTCGTAACCTATCAGATGCGCACGCAGCGGCAGATACTATTCGTGCAGATAGCAACCGCAGCAGTATTTTGTATTCATTATTTGCTGATTGGCGCAACGTCGGGAATGGCTATGAATTTTGTAAATATTATACGCAATTTTGCATACGATTACCGAAACCGTACAGGCAAAGGTGGACTTGTCATGCCTATTGCTTTCACCGTTCTGCAATTAGTTATGGGTATTCTCGCATGGGAAGCATGGTATTCCGTGTTCCTTCTGGTCGGAATAGCTACTAATACGTTCTGCATGTCGTTTTCCAAGCCTCAGAATGTTCGCAAGAGTATTCTTGTAACCTCGCCCCTGGTATTGACTTATGATCTGTTTGCAAAATCAATAGGCGGTGCGATATATGAAACGGTTGCATTGGTATCAGCATTTGTCGGAATTATTCGTAACCGTAAGAAGCAAAACGAATTAGATGCAGAGTAAATTATGAGCAAGCTTGATTATTGCAAATATGTTGACGTGTTCTATGGCAATGGTGAAACGGACCGTTTCTTTGAGGACGACATCGCATCAAAATGGTTTTACATAAAGGCGCTTTGTGCAAACACCTATCCGCACGCAGCGTTGCCATTTGGAAAAATGTCTGTCGTTGCTTGACATACGCACCGATGATGAGATGCTCAAAACCAAATTTTATTCAAATCTCTATCATTCACTTTTAAAACCCTGTGATATGTCAGACGAAAATATACTTGGTGCCGAGGGAGAAATCGTCACGGATTTCGCAACGCTCTGGGATAAGTATAAAAACTGCGCTTCCGCTCATATTCATGTGTTATCCGAAACAGGCACGGCTTGTTGCGATGACTATACAGAATATTAGCCGCACTATGAAAAAATACCTTGCAGCTTTGGACTTTCGGATATTTTTCCGTGTGAGGAGCAGGCTAAGATGCTCGGCGTGTTATCCCTTTGCGATGCATATTATATGGGGGTAGATACCGCAACCCCGTCGGCAATCGAGGAGTGCATTAAAACCGAGCTTGAATGCGAGGATTACAGAGAGTTTTTGGGTACGGGAAAATTCAATCGCTATACGTATTCCTTCAGACTTCAGAAGAACATGGCGGAGCGTGTCGCTTTAGCGGGCGGTAAGGGGCGTTTTGCCCGTTTGCTTGACAGCTTTTTCGGCTTTGGAAAAGAAAGCGTGAGGCAAATGACGCATACCAGAGCGCACGCGGATATATCAAAAGCTAATTACCACAGATTTGAGGGCTTCAACAATGAATGTGATATGGAAACACCCTATGCATAATTTATGCAGACAGGCATGAGAGGCTATGCGAGATAATAAAAGAATGTTTGGACAGATCCTTTGGCACAGGCAAAAGCGCTCTCCCCGGCAATAACGATTCAGGTGGACTGTCATCGTTCTTTGTATGGAGCGTTCTCGGAATATTCCCCGTCAGCGGAAGCGGTGAGTTTTTAATAGGTTCTCCTCAGCTTGATAGCGCAAATATTACTCTTTCGAGCGGAAAAACCTTGCAAATCACAGTTAACGGACACTCGGGTGGAGAGTGCTTCGCCGTGGACCGTGTTAAGTTAAACGGTACTTTGATTGATAATTACAGAATTTCGATGCAAGATTTGATGCAGGGAGGACGTTTGGAATGTCCTTTGTCTCAAGTCTCAGAAAATATTTTACCGATGAGGATATATTCGGAGACGACCTTTCAATGCTTGAATATCACACAAAGAACAACCCGTGTCTGTTTAAAACGCTGTTTGAGCTGATGTGCATAATGGCAAGAAAAATATTTGGAGATTACGAGAACGGAGAGGACAGAATATTGAAGCTCCAGATGCTCCAATGCGATTGGACACGTATGTCCTTTGAGCTATACAGAAAGCACAAGGGCTTTACATGGGGGCTTGTATATTGGATGTTCAATGACTGCTGGCCTGCATCAAGCGGTTGGTCATTCATTGATTACTACGCATGTCCAAAGCCGGGATATTACACCTTTAAAAGATGCTCAGCACCCGTCGTTGCGTGTATATCGGAAAGCGGAGGCAAGCTCACGGTTCACGTAAGCAACGATTCCTTGCAAGCTGTATCGGGAAAAGCTACGCTCTACTCTTATGATACGCTTACGTCGGAAGAGCGCGTTATAAAGAACATAGAGTTCAAGGTTGATGCAAATGCCGTTTCACTTTCATACGAATGTGATCTGGGCGAAATAGCAGCTGCAATCAGTACAAGTGCAGTTCTTATTTGTGACCTTTCCTGCGAGCTTGGAGAGGACAGAGCGATATTTGTTCCTAACCGTTTCGCAGATCTCGGAATAAAGTACGTGCTTCCCGAAATAGTTTGTGAAACGTCCGAGGAGCTTTGCGTTAAGGCAAATGCGTTTATTCCGTATGCGGTTATCGATACTCCGTACCTGCTTTCCGATAACTGCTTCACAATGAAGAAGGGCGAGGTTCGCACCTTAAAAAAGATCAAAAAGTTGTAAGACGCACTGATGCGTCAGCATCAATTTATCTATAAAAATGAACAGAGCGAGAATAGAAGGATTTGTGTTTCCTTTTACCCTTGCTCTGCTTGTAATAATGGTTTAGCAGAGGTATCAAAGCGTGCCTCTGCTAAAATTTTACCTATATTATAAATTCAATATCAATCCGTCATGGCAAAGCATCATCGGAATACCGCTCTCTGAGGCATAATCCGCTACGGTTTTCTCGGCACGGGTATGGTCATTCAGAATTTCTCTGCCGTGATGATTAAAGCAAAGCTGACCGACCTTGTGCGATATCGCGTATTCACAAACGTCCTTAACACTGTGATGTCCCGTCTCTGTAATCAGAACGTCACACTTCTCGGGAATAATTCCGTCAAGCTCGCTGACTGACGCAAGATCCCCCGAAAATACGATATTTTTACCCTCTGCCTGAATGAGGAAGGAATATGAATGGAAACCGCATGAGCCATCCTCTTTAAGATGTCTGTTATGCATAGCCGTGACCTTTATGTTTTTATCCTCTCTCAACACACCGTCTGAAATCAGATGCTCGTTGAGCGTAAATCTCAGTGACGGTGAAACGCTTGTAGCAAGCACCTTCGCTGCATCGAATATCCTTTGCTCAGGAAAATAAATATCAAGCGAATTATCGCATACCAAGCCTGTTTTATATCGCCAGACCAGCTTGCTGTAGCACCATAAAAGATGTGGCAAACCGCCGATATGATCGAAATGCGGATGCGATATGAACAGCGCGTGCGTTTTCATAATATCAATGCCGGCGGTATATGCGGTGTAAGCAGCACTTTCGCCTGCATCAAACCAATAAATTGCACCGTTTACGTCAATTATCAGTGAGCAATGATGCATACCAATCATAGGCTCTGTTCCCGAACAGGTTCCAAGAAAATGTATTTTTACCATAATTACACCTCAATTTTAAGCTTTGATTTATTTTAGCATAAAATGGAGTAATAGTCAAGTATCATCTGCGACAGACTATAACGCCGCAGGCTATTTTTGTTCCTGAATTACCGCCGGGTTGTGTTTTGAAATCGTCAAAGGAGGAATGTATGATAACTGTTTTACCGATTATTTCTTCCACGGAAAAACGCGTACTCAGAAATGCCCCCAAGGCGTAGCCGTTTGCTCCGAACAAGGGTGGCATATCTCCTTTATGATACGGATGCGGGCACCCGTGGGGGTTGTAATGCATTCCTGCGTTGGAAAAAGGATCGGTCGTGTTACTCACGCAACTGTTTCCCTCGTGAATATGAAAGCCGAAAACAGGAGCATCACATTCACCGCTGCCTTGAGGCAGTCCGCTGATCTCAGCAACGGTCATTGTGCCGAGCGGAGTGTCAAAAAATCTCACAATGCCCGATATTTCCGGATATTTTTCACTGCCGCACATAACAGCCCACGCATCCGGGCGTCCTCGCAGCATATTTTCTAAATGCGGATAATTATAGCTTTTATTCATGTTTTACCTCATAGCTGTTATTTGTCCTCGAATTGAGTATATGAGCAAAAACAAAAATGAGTGAAATTACCATTCATTACATTTGAAATGCAGCGCGAAATATGATATAATGTATATGGGCAACGGCTTTTGCCTATCGTCCTAAAAAGATATACGGAGGTAACTTTATGAAAAAACTGCTTGTATGTCTGCTATGTATTGCAACACTCGCTGCAACACTTGTGATAAGCGTTTCAGCTGACACGACCCATACCGTAGTCCGCGGGGACACGATGTGGAAAATCGCTGTAAAATATCAGGTTGGGCTTAGTGAGATAAAGAGCGCCAATCCCGATATTGCAAACCCCGATCTCATCTATCCGGGACAGAAGCTTAAAATACCGTCTGTCGATTCCAAAGCTGACAGCTATGAAAAAGAGGTCGTAAGACTTGTAAATGAGGAGAGAAGCAAAAGAGGACTTGCAGCTCTTACATACGATTGGCAGCTCTCACGCGTTGCGCGTTACAAGTCACAGGATATGAAAGATAAGGGATATTTCTCACATACAAGTCCCACGTACGGCTCACCGTTCCAAATGATGAAAAGCTTTGGCATAAGCTACAAAAGCGCAGGAGAAAATATCGCAAAGGGGCAGGCAACTCCTGCTGCCGTGGTTAATGCATGGATGAATTCCTCAGGACACCGCGCCAATATTCTCAGCACGTCCTTCACTCATATAGGGGTAGGCTACGTTGACGGTGGTAACTATTGGACGCAGATGTTCATAGGAAAATAGTTTTTTGGTAGTATTTTACTAACCGTGGCAATTTCTTAAAACTAAATGAAGCAAGATCGAGGCACCTGACAAACAATGCCTCGACCTTGTTTTTTGTCGAATTATGCGAAACGGTACTTACTCTGCAAAGAAATGTTTACCGCCCGCGAGTGTTGCGGTCTTACCGGAGGGAAGAGTAAGATGTGCAATAACACCTGTGGGAATATCAAATTCGTAATACACCTTATCTCCCTTATAGTACCAGTGCGTGCTGATTTTTCCGCTGCGCGAGTCTATAGAAGCCTTGGCAAATCCAAGAGCCTTTGAGGGATGCGGAGCAAGCTCGACTTCGCGATATCCCGGAGCGGTCTCGCTGGACTTAATACCAACAGCTACTCCGAATATCCAATCAAAAACAGCACCGTAAGCGTAGTGATTAAAGGAATTCATGTGAACGCTCCAGAAGCTTCCGTCATCCTTGAGGCTGTTCCAATGCTCCCACATCGTTGTAGCTCCGTGACATACAGAGTATAGCCATGAGGGATTTTTCTCTTGCATAAGCAACTCGTATGCAACGTCGGTATATCCGTTTTCGGAAAGCACGTGGAGAATGTAGGGAGTACCTACGAAGCCCGTCGTCATACGGTTTCCGTTCTCGCGTATGAGTTGAACGAGGCGTTCTACGAGAGCTCCGCGCTTATCCTCGGTACAGAGGTTGAAATGAAGAATAAGCACGAGTCCCGTTTGCGTTATGCCGCGGCGTACACTGTCTATCGGGTCTGTCTTTCCGCGTTCAAGCACCTCGGTATAGGGGAGTTCTTCCTTAGGCATGCCGTTTTCCATGAAGTATTCACGGAATGCAGCAACTACGTTTTTGTAAAGCTCACGGTACTCGGTCATATCATATCCGAGAATATCGCCCGCCTTGATAAGCAGATCCGTTGAATATGCGAAGAATGCACTTGCTATCAGGTCGTTTGAGGTAGCACCGACGTAGGAGTCCTCACCCGCATCCATTGCAAGCCAATCACCGTAATGCATACCGCCGAGCCAAAGGAACTCTTCGGGGCCTGCCGAATGGAGATAATCTACCCAGCGGCGCATAAGCTCAAAGTTATCCTTGAGGATGTTTTTGTTTCCGTATGCTAAATACAGCTGCCACGGAACAATACATGCAACGTCACCCCATGCTGCGGAAATGCGTGTCTTTCCCCTCAGACAGTGCGGAACAACTCCGTAAACCGCTCCCTCGGGAGTCTGCTCGATAGCAACGTCACCGAGCCACTTTTTGAAGAATTTCTCAACGTCAAAGTTGATTGCCGCAGTACGGCAGAATACCTGCGCATCGCCCGTCCAGCCAAGTCTTTCATCTCTCTGAGGGCAGTCTGTGGGAACGTCAAGATAGTTGCTCTTCTGACCCCATATTATATTGTGATAGAGCTGATTTATCTTCTCGTTTCCGCAAACGAAATCACCTGTTCTGCGAAGCTCGGAATTTACCGCGATAGCAGTGAATGAAGAAAGATCTACGTTATCAAAAGGATATTCGGTGAGGCGTATGTACCTGAAGCCCTGGAAGGTATACGTGGGCTTGAAGCAGTCCTCGCCTCCGCTGAGCACGTAAGTATTCTCATTTCTTGCCTTACGGTAATTCGCATTGTAGAAGTTACCGTCCTTGTCAAGGACCTCAGCGTGGTGAATAACTATTTTGTCACCGCGATTTCCTTTAACGCATATCTGTACGTATCCTGTCATATTCTGTCCGAAATCAAGTACGCGCTCTCCGTTAGGAGTAACAATAAGCTCTATGGGAGAGAGCTTTTCCTGCTCGGTAATAAATTCTCCGACCTGAGAGATAAGTTTTGCCTTAACGTCGGAAATGACAGCATTGCCAACAAGCTCAATGGGAGCTGTCATATCCACGGTCTCCCCGTGATATATCTCGGAGAACGTAACGTGCGAGGTGTAAACTTCAAAGCCCTCATCGGTGTATATCTCGGCACGGGTACCGTCCTTATATGTAATATTGATCCACGCGATAACGGATGTATGATCGGCATAGTAGTGATTTGAATTGCCGTAGCCGATACAGCCTACTGCCCATCCCTGACCTACTCCTATCTCAAGAGTATTGTTTTTTAAAAGCATGTCGGAAATATCATAGGTCTGGTATTGAATGCGTGTATCGTAGCTCGTCCAACCGGGAGCGAGAACGTTTTTACCGACGCGTTTGCCGTTGATATAAGGTGCGTAAACGCCCATAGCCGATGCGCAAAGCACAGCGCGCTTTACCTCGCCTGCGAGATTAAAGCTCTTTTTAAAGGTATAAGCAGCTTGCCCGGCATCCTTGGGAGAGGTTATCCATTTTGCACAAATTTTCATAACGAATTATCCTTTCGTAAAGTTTTTTATCTATTGACTTTAGTGTAACAGATATGATATAATAAATCAACCGATATTTTTTACAAAAAAGGGGGTGTTTTTGCACTGAATAGGCGAAGCGATTATATGTGGCAGAAAATTTTGCCCATGATAGAAAAGGATAGCTTCTACATACATGAGAATAATGCCCTCAAAGACGTGCGTGTGCACGATCATGCTTTTCTGGAGTTGACTTATATCGTGCGAGGCACTGTGGAACATACTTTGGACGGAAAAGTGACGTTGCTTACCCCCGGCGATTATCTGATGGTTGATTACGGAAGCATGCATTCATACCGAGCTGTCGATGAGAGCGGCTTTGATAATATAGATTGCCTGTTTCTGCCGCGTCTGCTTGACCCCTCACTCATGTCCACAGTGAGTATGCGAGAGCTTTTTCAGCATTATCTGTTGCATTTTAACATGCGCGCCTTGACCGAGGACCCGACGCGTATGGTCTTTCATGACACCAATGGGCAGATACGCGCATTGATATCAAAAATACTTGCGGAAAATAAAGAGCGTACAGCAGGCTTTACTGAAATGATACGTTGTTATCTGCTTGAAATTCTTCTGCTCACCGTACGTGGAATAGACGGTGCAAAGGTAGCGGCAGGCGGCGAGGGGATATCTGCCTATATCAGCGCATACGTAGCCGAGCATTACGCAGATGACGTATCGCTTGGATATTTCGCTGAGCAAATGAACTACACGCTCCCATATATAAGTCGAAGATTTCGTGAGGAAATGGGGATGCCGTTTGTTAGATATCTGCAAAATTACCGTATAAACCGCGCATGCCGTTATCTGACGGTAACAGAGCTGTCCGTTCCCGAGGTATCCGAAAAAGTGGGGTACCGTGACGTAAAGTTCTTCACGTCACTGTTTAAACGCGTAACAGGCTCAACCCCCGCAAGCTTCAAGAAAATGCACAACATCTTTAAAAAATGAATCTCAAAAAGGAGTAGAAAAATGATACATTCTATCTTGATTATAGGACAGTCGAATATGGCAGGCAGAGGTCTTTTCGCAGAGGCTAAGCAGATTGACAATAAGGATGGGAAATTAAAGGTACTGAGAAACGGCAGATGGCAGAATATATACCGCCCCGTCAATCCCGACAGACCTTTTTCGGGCACCTGTCTTGCCGAGAGCTTTGCGCGTGAATACGCAAACGACCATGACGTTACAACAGGAATTATCCCCTGTGCCGACGGTGGAACCTCACTCAATCAATGGCAGGAGGGCAGTCTCCTTTTCGATAATGCCGTGCATACGGCAAGGCTGGCAATGCGTACGTCCGAGCTTGCCGCCATTCTCTGGCATCAGGGAGAGGCAGACTGCGGCCCCGAGCTTCATCCGCTGTACTTAGAAAAGCTGACCGCCATAATGACGGCTTTGCGCCGTGAGCTTGGAGCGGAAGATATACCGTTGCTTGTAGGCGGTCTCGGTGATTTCCTTGCTGACAGGACGGAAAGTCCAAAACTCGCAAACTATCCCCTTGTCAATGAAGCTCTTGAGCAGTTTGCTGCAATTACTCCTAAAACAGCCTTTGTCTCAGCACGGGGGCTGACGTCAAACCCCGATAATTTGCATTTTAACGCTGCCTCGCTGCATGAATTCGGTTTGCGCTACTATGAGGAATTTTTAAAGCTTGAGGATCGCGGCAGAGTATTCATAGAAAAGCCCAATATGGATGATGCATTCCGCACCGATATGGAATTGCTATAGGAGTAGACAATGAGTTCTGATTTTATCAAATTTCCGAGAACGCCTCATCTTGTAGGCTCAAAGCTCGGCGAGGGAGACGAGGATCTGTCCAAGATACCGTTTGAACATATTTTTTCGAAGCACATAGTCATAGAAGAAAAAATCGACGGTGCGAATTGCGGCATATCCTTTGACAGCACGGGAAAGCTTCTTTTGCAAAATCGAGGACATTATTTCTACGGCGGATATAAAGAGCGTCATTACGATCTTTTTAAGCGTTGGACGCATCAGAACAGTGCGCTTTTGTATAGCGTTCTTTCATCAAGATACGTAATGTTCGGTGAATGGATGTACGCAAAACATACTGTTTTCTACGATGCTTTGCCTGACTATTTTATGGAATTCGACGTGTACGATAAAGAAAGAGGTGTATTTTTAGATACAGAGAGTCGAAGAGTGATAACGTCAGCTCTTCCCGTATGCTCCGTGCCCGTGCTTGCCGATGGGGAGTTCAAAAGCAAGGAAAGTATTTTGAAATACCTCTCACGTTCTCTTTACATTACCGACTCTCACCTTGACACCTTGGTAAAGATTGCCGAGCGTGAGGGGGCAGACGTTGCAACCGTTCTCTCCGAGACCGACCCCTCAACCGATATGGAGGGGCTGTATATAAAGATAGAAAAGGACGGAATAGTTGAGGAGCGTGTTAAGTTTGTGCGCTCATCCTACGTACAGTGCACAAAGGAAGCAACCTCGCGCTGGCAGAGCCGCGTTATAATTCCGAACTGCGTTGTTAAGCAGTGAAAAGCAAAGGGGCAGAGTCATTAAGAATTGAAGAAAATCAGAGAAAAAACGAGAAAAGCAGCACAAACTAAAGGAAAGTAAATTCTTAATGACTCAGAACCTTGGGGCAAGGGGATTTAGAGC
>CAZTWE010000067.1:0-10682 GCA_964617165.1 uncultured Ruminococcus sp. | reverse complement strand
ATCAATATGCTCTCATTTGTCCAGTCATATAGAAAATGCAACAGCGTGCCGCCAAGCGTTGACAACGCAAACCCGCCGAATTGCCAAAGGGATAAATCTCGTTTCATAACATAACCGCCCGTTTTGCATTTTACTAAAATTCTACGCAAAACAGCAATTCTATATACCGCCCACGCACCAAATTCTGCCCCGCAGTAGACAAAGAAAAAGAGCAATGTTTTCTTTTCGTTTTTCTCTAGGGTTGATTGGTATCGCTCTTTCGTTTTCGTAGATAAAAAATTTTATTATTTGCAAAAAAAATTCACGAACGCAGGAGTTTGAGGTTGCTATCTTCGACAAAATGTGATATAATGGCAAAAGTAAGTATACACATTCTTTGAGAGGTGTCATATGTTTGTTGATTACAAAAAAATGTGGATTCTTTTGATTGAAAAAAAGATATCAAAACCACAGTTTCGTTCAATGCTAGGTCTTTCTTCGGCAACCATGACGAAACTTAATAAGAACGAACTCGTTTCGATGGAAGTGCTTGTGCGAATTTGTAAAACATTAGAATGCGACATCGGAGATATCGTTGAGATGGCAAAATGATTAGCTTGAAAGTGATGGGGATGAGGTCAGAAAATGGCTAGGAAGATAAATATACCAATTTATAAAAGGTGTAGAAATAAACTATTTGGTGATGCTACAAGATCGCAATTATATTTGATGGATGTCGAACGTTTTCTCGATGCGCTTCCCGAGGAGCCGATTTTTGATCTAGTAGTCACATCACCACCATATAACATAGGAAAAGAGTATGAGGATCAAATGCCTCTGACTGAGTATGTTGCATGGCAACGAAGAATTATCCAAAAAATATACATACGATTAAAAGATACGGGCAGCATTTGTTGGCAGGTTGGAAATTATGTGGAGAATGGCAGTATTGTGCCGCTTGATATTGAACTGAGCCCTATTTTTAAAGCGCTTAATATGCAATTAAGAAATAGAATCATATGGCATTTTGGGCATGGGCTTCATAATAAGAATCGATTTAGCGGGCGTTATGAAGTGGTCATGTGGTATACAAAAAGCGACAAATACACTTTTAATCTGGACGATGTTAGAATACCAGCGAAATATCCAGGCAAGCGTAGCTATCGAGGCGCGCGAAAAGGAGAACCGTCCGGAAATCCGCTCGGAAAGAATCCCGAGGACGTGTGGGACATACCCAACGTTAAAGGTAATCATGTTGAAAAGGCTGCTCATCCATGCCAATTCCCCGTCGGATTGATCGAACGATTAGTCCTTGCCTTAACAAATAAAAACGAGCTGGTTTTTGATCCGTTCTCCGGCGTGGCAACATCGGGTGTAGCAGCACTACTACACGGTCGTTACTTCTGGGGCTGTGAATTGGTAAAAGAGTATATTGATCAGGGACAAGAAAGGCTCGAAAGTACATTGGCAGGTACTGTTCGATATAGGCCCCATGATAAGCCTATATACGATGCGAAGAGCAGCGCTTTATCAAAGATTCCAGATGAATGGAAGAAGAGCAAACCGGATAAGAATGACTAACAATGCTTTGGGTACTGGATTCTATTTACATTGAGCGTAAGATTGATAAGGAGAAAGTATGAAAAAGAAAACGAAGAGAACGCCGCGAAAACTAACGGAAGAGCAGCGGATCGCTATGCAGAAAAAGCGAAAAGATGCTGCATTTAAAAAGAAAATAAGAACAACGTTTGCAAATGCAGGCTTTTCCTCTTTTGCTACAACTGACAAACACTTTTTAATTGGACACAGGGTTGTAGAGTTGGATTACTTATTTATATACGAGAATATCATCTTGATCTGCGAGGATACTTGTAGTCAAAAGAAAGATAAAGAACACATCCGAAAGAAAAGCGAAGCTTTTAAAGAGATACAAGCGAATGTTCCTGCGTTGCTTGATTGGATAAAGACTACGTTCCCCGAAAAATCTGCGTTGATAGATGAATACCGTCCAAACCGTTTTAAAGTGTTCTTTATTTACATTCCCCAGGTTGAATTAAATCTTACTGATGACGAAAAAGCTCTGTATTCGAATTTGATATTTTGGGAACCAGAAACGTTGTCGTATTTTCACAAGGTGTCTCAATGTATTTACCATTCTTCGCGGTATGAGATATTTCGCTTTTTGGAACTCACGAATGAAGAAATCGGGCATAGTGGGAGCGGAGGAAATAAAGCAACGATTAAAGCTCCGATCATATGTTCAGAGGAATCAACAGGGCATGAAAATGGCATCCGTGTTGTCTCATTTATGATGTCTGCAGAAACGTTGTTGCGTACAAGTTATGTGCTCAGAAAAGACAACTGGGAAAATTCGATGTTTCTATATCAGCGACTTATTGAAAAAGAAAAGGTTAAAGGTATTCGCAAATTTTTAGCAGAGAAGGGAGAGGCGTTTTATAATAATATAATTGTCGCTCTTCCGGATAATGTTAAGTTCCAGATAGGTACTGGAGCAGAAGTACCTATCAGCGAAGTTGGGGATTTTCAACGGTGTCAAATGGTGCTACCAGATGAAATGAACAGCATCTGCGTTATTGATGGTCAGCATCGAATATTTGCTCACTATGAAGCATCGCCAAGCGAGAAATATGAGCCAATTATTTCTAAGCTTCGAAAACGCCTGCACTTGCTGGTGACTGGATTGATATTCCCGCCTGAAATGAAAGAGGCTGATAGAAAGCGTATACAGAGCGAGATATTTTTAGATATAAACGATAATACGAAGAAGGTTGCTGCCAATGTCTTGACTCACATCGCGACTCTAAAGGATCCGTTTTCCGATATTGGTTTGGCTCGCCGTGTGATTGAAAAACTGAATGGAGAACGAACCTTCCTTAAACGTTTTGAACTATCTTCTCTTGATGAAGGCAAGATAAAGGTTTCTTCAATCATTAAATATGCCCTTCGATATTTGGTTACGATCGATCCTGCTGAAGGGAAGACCAGCCTCTATACTTTCTGGGATGGAGATAAAGAAGCTTTTCTCCAAAAAGATGAAGATGCTTTAAATAGCTATATTCATTTTTGCGCCAAAAAGCTTGATGAATATTTTGCGGCTGTTAAAGAAACATACCGTTCGCAATGGGAGGATGCAAACACAAAATTGTTATCAATAGTCGCGATAAATGGTTTTGTGTTTGCATACACTAGACAGCTGGCCAAAAATGGAATTCAAAACTTTGAATTTTACAGAAACTGTTTTCAAAAAATGGATGTAGATTTTTCAAAGGATAAATTCCTGTATTCTTCAAGCCAATATAGACGCTTCTCCAACGAGGTCTTAACAAAAGCTTTCGGTTTCACGGAGGAAGAGTTGGAACTATATTAAAAAGCGATGACTTTGCTTATGACTGCTCTCTCTAGTGTGATCGAGTATCTCTGCTTGATATCATCAATAAATTCATCGATTTGGCAAGCACCCTCGGAGTGCTTGCCAAATCTTTTTTTAGCAAGTAGCAGCACTTGCTCATATTGCTCTTCAGAAAGATCATCCATGAAGAAATAATCATCTCCATGAATGCATATCTCAATTAGTTTTTTCATAATATCTCCTTTTGGTCATGATATTATTTTGCTCACAAAATTAAAGTTGAAACAAAAAATGCTTAGTTCTCGTTATTTTTGCTGAAATGTATTGTGCTCTTGTTTTAATCATGATATAATAAATATGCGTAACATTCATTCGAATATGAGGTGTAACATGGCTGCAAGTTATAAAAAACTATTTAAACTTCTTATTGATCGTAATATGAAGAAGAAAGATCTCGCAGAATCTGCAGGAATCAGTATTGCAACTATAACTAAGATGGGAAAAGATGGTGCGGTCGTGAGTAGTGATGTCCTTGTTAAGATATGCACTGCCTTAAACTGCACGATGGACGATATTGTTGAGATCGTACCTACGGGCAAATAATTACTACTCTGTAAATATAGGCAATGATCCGGCGTCTGTCGGTGCTAACAAATGGTGTTTTACACCATGCCTATAAATATATTTAAGTGGATGACCTTAAAAGGTCAAGGAGGACTTTATGGAAAAAACAATTTGTGAACTGTTTGCTGGTGTTGGCGGATTTCGGCTTGGTTTTGACCGGCTGGATTCTGGCTGGAAAACGACTTGGTTTTCACAATGGGAACCTGGCGCAAAGACCCAATGGGCGCATGACTGCTATGTGCAGCACTATGGAGATTGCGCCGATATGAACGGAGAATACCATACGGGCGAAGATATCAGTTTGATGGACAAATATTCTATTCCTGATCACAACTTGCTTGTAGGTGGTTTCCCTTGCCAAGATTATAGCGTAGCACATACACTATCTTCCTCCAAAGGTATCGAAGGCAAAAAAGGCGTTCTTTGGTGGCAGATTCGAGACACATTGATTGCAAAGAAAGCACCGTTCTGCATATTAGAAAATGTTGATAGATTGCTCAAATCGCCAGCAAAGCAAAAAGGTCGAGATTTTGGGATCATTCTTGCTTGTCTTGCGGAACTTGGATACAGTGCTGAGTGGAGAGTTGTCAACGCAGCTCAATATGGTGCAGCACAAAGGCGACGTCGCATTTTCATTTATGCTTATCGCGATGATACAAATTACGGCAAACAAATGGATTGCACATCCGCAGAAAACATTATTAGAACAGACGGTCTAATGGCCAAAGCATTCCCCATAAGTGAAATGGGCAAAGTTACGCAAACGTCACTAAATACAGATATCGTTGATGTTAGTGATAACTTTGTATTCCCCTTCGAAAACGCAGGATACATGCATCGGCATATAGTTTACACTTCTAAAATAACAGAAGCGGAAGAAAAGCCTATCTTGCTTGGTGATATTCTTCAAAAAAGTGTGGATGAAAAATACTATATCCCCACTGAAAAGATGGCAAAATGGACATATCTTAAAGGCGCAAAAAAAATTCCGAGAAAGTCAGCCAATGGGCATGAGTATATGTTCTCCGAAGGGCCCATCGCATTCCCAGATCCGTGGGATAGGCCGGGACGTACAATGTTGACGAGCGAATCTACATTAAATCGTTCCACTCATGTGGTCACAGATCCTGGAACTGGCAGACTTCGTTTGCTGACTCCTGTAGAGGCTGAGCGATTACAAGGATTTAATGATGAGTGGACTAATTCCGGAATGCCTGATAGAATGCGATATTTTTGTATGGGCAACGCTTTGGTCGTACAAATGATAACAAGAATGGGAAAAGTTCTCGATAATATAATTGCCACAGAAAGCTAAATGTATGCCTTGAGGAGGGGCCTGTTATGCCTGAACATAGATATGAAAAAGCTGATCTAATTGAACGCTTTGAAGGAATTAGAGAAAAAACACTTGGCGAGATCGATAATATCGGTCTGTTTGACCATGTTCAGGAGTTTGATCTTCAAAAAGGTATTGCAGGTGCCGTTATCGAACAATGTGTTCTTGGTTATGAGCCGGATACTCGACAGGAAGCGGACCTTATCGTGGTTGATGCTGATGCTGAAACAAAGACGGAGCTTAAGACGACCGGAATGTTATGGAAAGAACGTTCTGGTGATGAGCCTGCACATTTTGTAGCCAAAGAGTACCTTTCTGTAACAGCCGTTGGAGTTCCTGATCTTCCGCAGCAAACTTTTGAATCTTCACACTTTTTTGAAAAGATCGAGCATTTGTTGTTGGTATATTACCACTATTTGTATGGGAGAAATCAACGAATCTCGCCTTATGATTATCGAGACTTCCCGGTCAAAGGATACGATTTTCACGACATGACAGCCGATGAACTGCAGGCTTTACGAGCTGACTGGGAAAAGGTTCATACACTTGCTTCTGAGGTTGTGGCATCTACTCCGGGGGTTCACGGAACCAGAGAATGGAAAAATGCAGTAAAAACAGAATACATACGTAGACATGGTGAACTGCGTGAAACCGGAAATGGGCTTCAACTAATAGATCTTGCGCCCACATATCCGCCAAGATTTAGACTCAAAGCACAATTTGTGTCTTCTCTTATCGCAAAACGTTTCGGTTACGAACGAACGCAGCTCCCTGGGCACTATGCTGCTATGAGTGATATTGACAGGAAGTGTCATGAGATCACCGAACAGTATGGTGGTAAAACGATTGAAGAAATAGCGCAGTTATTAAATTTTTCTATTGACGGAGATGGCGGAAAAAGTATTACCGAAAAACTGATAATTAAGATGTTTGGCGGCTCCTCTGGAAAATTGAATAATATTGATATCTTCCGGCGGTTTGGTGTTGTTGCTAAAACAGTGGCCGTTACGCCTGCGGGTGGACGGACAGAGGATATGAAGTTATTTCATATTAATTTCAACTCTTGGATGCAAGAGGAAAGCTATGACGAGTCGGAACTTAACGGTTATCTTTTGGATACCCATTTTCTGTGTATTATTTTTGAAGAACCCTCCGCCGAATATATTGTTGATGCAGAGACTAATAAAAAGAAAAAGAAAAAAGTGCCACTGAAATCCAACAAATTCATTGGATTTAAGCGATTCGTGATTCCCGATTCCATGATTGAAATACAAGGCGAGAGACTTTGGAATGATACACGCAATAAGATCACAGATCACACACTGATTGATGTTCCTACTTTAAGACGGGGAAAGCAAGTGGTATTAAAGAGTGGCGAATTGTCATCTGCGCCTAATTGGATGAAGAGCAGTGAAAGTCCAATTTTCATTAGAGGGTCTGCTGCCCAGTCCACAAGTAAAGATAAAACTGAGTGCGTTAATGGTATTCGTATGTTGCCGCAATATGTATGGTTAAGTGGCACATATATCACCGAGAAATTAAGAGAAACTGATCTATTATGAAACATCCCAAGTCATATGATTCGACTCCAGAGACCCGGAAACGTATGTCCAAGGTAAAACTGAAGAACGGTGATGCTGAGATGTTACTAGCAAAGAAGCTATGGCATCTTGGATATCGTTATCGCAAAAATGACAAACGGCTTCCTGGCTCACCAGATATTGCAATCAGCAAGCATCGCATTGCCATTTTTGTCGATGGTGAGTTTTGGCATGGAAAGGATTGGGATGTTCGTAAAGAACGGTTGCAACGCAATCGAGAATACTGGATCGAAAAAATTGAAGAAAACATCGCACGTGATATTCGTGTTGACAAAGAATTACGTGCGATGGGCTGGACACCTATTCATTTTTGGTCAAAAGAAGTTTTGAAAGACGCAGACGGTTGTATTTCAGCCATTCTTGAACTTATTATAGATTCGTATGAAGAATAACAAATATCGTAGGTTGATAGGATGGAAAGCATAAGGGTCGTGGAGCTGTTTGCAGGAGTTGGAGGTTTCCGACTTGGTTTAGAAGCGGCATCCAGTAAGTTTAGAATAATATGGGCAAACCAATGGGAACCAACAGATCCAAGCCAATATGCTTTTAAATGCTACGAAGCGCATTTTGGGAATAACTCCTCACATGTATGTAAGGATATTTGCCAAGTGGCAGATGAAGTTCCGGAACATGACTTGTTAGTTGGTGGGTTTCCGTGTCAGGATTACTCGGTTGCCAAAAGCAATGCAAAAGGTATATATGGGGAAAAGGGGTCTCTTTGGTGGCAAATAGAATCCATTATCAAGAGATGTAGCCCTCGTTGTGTTATCTTAGAAAATGTGGATAGGATACTTCGTTCTCCATCAAAGCAAAAAGGACGAGACTTTTCAATGATATTGCGTTCTTTTTATGAAGGCGGCTATGCTGTTGAGTGGCGTGTTATCAATGCGGCCGACTATGGGCAGGCACAACGTCGAAGAAGAACATTCATTGTTGCTTTTCGAAACGATGCCGATTATTTTAAAAATTTAGCAACGGTTACATGTACCGAAGGCTCTAAAGGCATGCATCGGTATATCGTAAAGGACGGCCTTTTTGCACAAGGTTTTCCTGTGGTGCAAAACACAGGCGAACGGGTTGGCACTTTTATAGACGATATGTCGTTTGAAACGAAGGACGAGCTCAGCCAGTCTATGAAGGTGTATCTGCACAATGCTGGTATTATGATAAACGGGTGGCTTTATTCAGAAGAAACGACACCAATATATGAAACAGCAATAGTACTTGGGCAGATCCTGCAGGACGATGTGGAAAAAAGATATTATATTGACCCTAACGATCTGCCAAAATGGCAATATCTAAAAGGAGCAAAAGAGGAGTATCGTACCTCTTCTGGAAGTAAGAAATATCTATTTACAGAAGGCAAAGTCGCGTTTCCCGATTCGTTATCAAAGCCGTCTCGCACAATGCTAACAAGTGAAGGAACAGTTAGTCGCAGCTCGCACGTTGTAAAAGATAAGACAACAGGGCAGTTGCGTTATTTGACACCTGTGGAATGTGAGAGGTTAAACGGTTTTCCGGACGGATGGACAGATATGCTTCCTGATAAATATCGCTATTTTACAATGGGTAATGCCTTGGTCGTGCCCATCGTCACAAGAATTGCTGAAACGATAATAAGGACAGAATTACATGATTAAAGAACTAATGCATGACCCAATCTTCCTTGCTGGAAAGTCGGAGGCTGCAACAAAAGAGGATTTACCAATTGCACGAGATTTGCTTGATACGCTTATGGCGCACAAGGATAGTTGTGTCGGAATGGCGGCGAATATGATTGGCGTGAAGAAGCGCATTATCGCATTTCTTGACGAGAGTGGGCGAGCTCCTGCATATACAGTGATGGTCAATCCCGAAATCATCAAGAAAGACGGCGCATACAACACCGAGGAAAGCTGTCTATCCCTTCTCGGCGGCCCAAGACCTTGCAAGCGCTATAAATCCATCAAAGTTAAGTATCAGACCTTGGAGTTGCAGACTCGCATCAAAACTTATATCGGCTGGACAGCGCAGATCATTCAGCACGAAGTGGACCATTGCAATGGTGTTTTAATCTAACGTACAAGGAGAGCGGACATGAAACGCGGTTATGACTTTTTGAAAAAAGCAGAAGTGTATTACTTGGCAACTGTAGAGGGGGATCAGCCGAGAGTGCGTCCCTTCGGTACGGTGAACGAGTTTGAAGGCAAACTCTATATCCAGACCGGCAATGTTAAACCTGTGAGTCAGCAGCTTGCTACGAACCCGAAAGTTGAAATCTGTGCTTTTACAGAAGGTGTTTGGATTCGTATCGCTTGCGAACTTATCGAGGACGATCGTCTCGAAGCAAAGAAATCTATGCTCGATGCATATCCCAACCTCCGAGGAATGTACGATGAAAATGATGGGAATACACAAGTGCTCTATATGAAGAATGCCACGGCAACCTTCTGCGCGTTTGGTAAGACTCCGGAAATAGTAGAGTTTTGACGTAAGTTTATTCAGAATGCGGCTTGAGTTGAGGACATTTTATAATGAAAAACCTATATGGATACAGTTGAGGTAACGTTATGAAGAAGATATTAGAATGGGTCAAAAATCATATTGTTTTATCACTTGGTTTGTGTGTTCTTGCTTTTGCCGTTCCTCTCATTACTGTTCATGTCCTTTTCAAAACAACAGCAAGTTATGCTTGGTTTGTTGCAGAATGGAGTGCTGGGGAGTTGCTTTCATATATTGCGGGCTTTGAAGCACTTCTTGGTACAGTCATACTGGGTCTTGTGTCTCTTCATCAGAACGATGAAGCCAATGCAACAAATGATCGATTAATGGAGATGCAAGAAGAGCAACGTAGATTTCAGATCAAGGAAAAAGCTGCTCCGGTTGATATTACACCAATCGTTTTAGACAAAAAACGAAGTTACTATGTAGTAAATGACGATGATTATACCGATGAATTTGACATTGTTAATCAAAAGTATAAATATTTCTTTTTTATGGATGCACCAGGTGTGGTAAGAGAAAACGCCTCATTATTCAACATGGTAATCGAACTCGAAAATATTTCAGATATCGTCTTGACAGATATATACATTGATAATCTTAAAGTTTATGACATTATCACTAACGCCACTGGTGTGAGTATTGAAAAAGAAAACATTAGGGAGTATAACTACGCTAATGATAGCGAACAAATGGCAAGGTGTTTATTAAAACCGCATGAAAAAATCAAACTATGTCTGAAAATCTACATGGATGAATATAGCATGGACGAAGAATCGTTTTATGTGAATTTCGATTTGTCGACCATGTCAATTTATAATGTTATTTTCTCGGCAAATGTGACATTATTCAGAAACAATGTTGTCGATGTAACAGACCGGGTATATGTTACCATAGATCAGCGCTATTTTTTAAATATGCCCGAAGCTGTTGATGAACCAAATAGCGCTGAATAGGCAAAGAGTCAACTGTCAAGAGAGCGGTTGTAATAGAAGGACTATGTTGCTATTGTGATAATTTCTGCTATTTCCCAATTTTCTCTGGACTTTCGCAAACTCTTGTGGTACTGTTGTGTACTGCAAAGGAGGTGCGAATATGGCACGAATAACGGTTGAAGAAGTTTACAGAGGCGAAAAGTACGGCGTGATGAGCGCGGCGATGGCGGAGTATCTCAGGGACGGCCGTCCGGCAGAGTACGACGAACGGACGTGGGTTGAGATGCTGATCGTCAAGCACGCGCTGATCGCAGCGGACAAAATGAAATTAGAGGGCGACTCGATATCGGGAATGA
>CAZTWE010000066.1:0-11652 GCA_964617165.1 uncultured Ruminococcus sp. | reverse complement strand
CGTCATAGCGAACAACGCAAGGATACAGATACACAATGCAATCTTTCTTGTTTTTATTTTCATTCTGATTCCTCCCGAAAAGAAAATATATATTAATACACATAACGCTTATTATGTTGTAAAGCGTTGACTACGGTTTTGTTTTCGGAGGTCAAAAACAAAAATGAGCATAGCGAAAGAAGCCTTTTTACCGATTTTTTTAAAAAACCGCTCAGAAAGGCTTTTTCGTTATGCCCAAAAATAAATTTTTTGGAAATATTTTAGAGATATGTAGTGAAAGCTATTGCAAAATCTGATATTTTGTGCTATAGTTTGTGTGTTGAATGTTTGCTATCTTTGGCATACGGCAATATTTGAATACATAATAAGCGTTATGTGATAGGATCGGCGGAAGTCGGTCTTTTTTCTTTATATAATTAAGCGCATATTTTCCATTTTACGCTTATGCTCGGTGGCTGTGGTTACGATATAGATTCTCGTTGTGTTGATACTCGTATGACCTAAAATGTCTGCGAGCTTGGCAATATCCTTTTCCAGACGATAAAAGGTACGGGCGAACAGGTGGCGAAGATTATGCGGAAACACCTTTGAGGGCGAAACGCCTGCGTCCTTACACAACGCTTTCATATCACGCCAGATATTATGACGGCTGACGGGCTTTCCGTTTTTCGTTACGAATACCGCCCCCGATTTTATATTCTGCGATTTTATATATTGCAGTAGCTTTTTCCGTAGCTCCGCAACGATAAAGATACGCCGATTTTTGCCCTTACAATTCACAAACGCCTCGCCGCGCTGTACCGCCTCAACCGTGATATATTGTAATTCGCTGACACGGATACCGCTGCCGCAGATCGTTTGTATAATCAAATTCAGCCGTTCGTTGCCCTTACGCCTTGCCGCCTCCACAAGTCGCATATACTCCGCTTTCGTCAGCTCCTTTTCTTCGGGGCAGAAGGCGGATTTTTGTATTTTATACTGCTTTACACATAGCTCGTACCAGCCGAGATAGCGGAAGAATGCGCCTAACGCCGCAAGCATAGAGTTCGCGCTCGTGACCGCATATTTAATCAAAAGGTTGCTTTTGTACTCCAAAACCGCCGTTTTTGTTAGCTCCTTGCCGTTCATAAAGGCGTAGAATACCCGTAGGTCGTGTAGGTATTTTTCCACCGTTGCCACACTCCGTTCCTCGCTAAATAGGTACGCTTCAAAATTCCGTAATTGTTCTTGATTTAACTGCCTTTCCATTTCAAACCTCCGTTTACAGTTTTATATAATTATTTTACTATAAACGGCTTTTAATACGCTCGCGCTATGATAGCCTGAGCTTTTTTCTAAATTATGTGACGACAAAATTAACCGAGCCAGAAAAGCAGATCGACTCTGCCTTTATAAAGAAATCGGGCTCGTACATTCTCCCTGCTTTTTAGTGCGGGAAACATGTACGTGAACCCATATTTCGAACGTATGCGATGTGTAAGTTGCCAAAGTAATATCCGTTTACAAAAGTCTCATTTTTTATAAAACTTATTTTCCGAAATATATTGACATAGGATATAGTATGTATTATGATATATTTGAACGATTGAACAATTGTTCAAATGTTTGAATATCATAAAATCAGAGGAACGGTGGTATGGATTTTTCAGAGGGTAACGAGATTAAAATGCCGATAGAGGATGAGCTGTACGATCTGGCAGACTTTTTCAAAATACTTGCCGATAGCACGAGGATAAGAATACTCTTTGCGCTGGATAGCAAAGCAATGTACGTAACTGACATATCCGACATTCTCGGTATAAGCGTGTCATGCGTTTCACATCAACTGAAAATTTTGCGTAGCAGTAATTTGATAAAGTCAGAGCGGCGCGGAAAAAACGTTTATTATTCACTAGTGGACTGTCATGTTCACGACATTATAGAAAAAGCACTTGAACATATTGAAGAATAAGGAGAAAAATTATGAAATTCAAATTTACGATTACAGGTATTGATTGTCCGAATTGTGCGGCAAAGCTTGCAGGGATTATGGCGGCTATCGAGGGGATAGACTCTGCAAAGATAAATTTTCTTACCGAAAAGCTGACGGTTGAATCCGATCTTGAAGAGAGAAAATTGCTTGCAATTCTGAGTGATACGGCAAGAAAATTTGAAAAAGATATAAAGATAGAAAAATGAGAAGGATGCTCGAATTTATAAAAAGTGAGCTTGGAAGATTTACAGTAGGAGCTGTAATTTTTGCAGCGGCACTCATTACCGATGCAGCCGAGTTATCCGTTATTGCTTTGATTTTGTACGTTATCGCACTTGCTATATCGGGAATTGGCGTGTACATAGATGCGATAAAAGGCATTTTACGCCGAGATTTTCTTGACGAGAAGTTTTTAATGTCAATAGCCTCGATAGGTGCAATGATTGTGGGAGAATACAGCGAAGGTGTTGCTGTTATGCTATTTTTCCTGCTTGGAGAAATGTTTGAGCACCTTGCCGTAAGGCGTTCGCGTAATAAGATCCGCTCTCTTATGGATATATGTCCCGATGAGGCTACTGTGATCAGGGACGGTAAGGAGATAACCGTAGATGCCGACGAGGTAGAGATCGGTGACGTTATGATTATAAGAAACGGTGAGCGTGTGCCGACCGATGCAAGGGTGCTTGCGGGAACATCGGATGTAGATACGTCGGCTCTCACAGGTGAGCCTATTCCGCGATCTGTAACCGTAGGAGATACCGTTGACGGTGGAACTATTCTGATCGGGGGAGTTCTTAAATGCGTAGCAGTAAGAGAGGCTGCCGATTCCGGTGCGCAACGCATTTTATCAATGGTAGAAAATGCTGCTGAAAGGAAGTCACGCGAGGAAAACTTCATTACAGCTTTTTCAAAGGTTTATACTCCCATTGTTGTAGCATTGGCTTTATTGCTTGCGACAATTCCGCCGATTTTTAAGCTTATGCCGCTTGGCGATTCGGTGTACAGAGCTTTGATATTTCTTGTCATATCTTGCCCCTGCGCGTTGGTAATATCAGTACCAATGGCATTTTTCGGTGGCATAGGTCATGCTGCATCACGCGGAATTTTATTTAAAGGCGGGAACTCATTTGCACCTGTTGCTTCGGCAAAAACGGTAGCATTCGATAAAACGGGTACGCTTACCTGCGGTGAATTTTCGGTTACGGATGTTGTCGATAATACCGTTGCACGGGATGAATTGCTTGAGCTTGCTGCCGCTATCGAGTACGGCTCGTCTCATCCTATTGCTCTATGCTTCAGAAAATATCATAACAGCAGCCGTTGCGTGACGGCAATATCCGAGCTCCCCGGTAGGGGAACGGTGGGGGACGTGTCAGGTTTTCGTATAGCTGTAGGTAATAAACTACTTATGGATGATGAGGGCGCAACTCTGCCACTGCACCTTGTAGAGAGTAGCGAAAATCTCGTTTTTTGCTCCAAGGACGGAAAATTCGTTGGAGCTGTGATAATTTCTGATAAAATCAAGCCTGAGGTGAGAGGTGCCGTTGAAAGCATCAAAGCATTGGGAGTTTCAAAAACTCTTATTCTCTCGGGAGATAAATCAAAACGCGCAAGAGAGATAGGCAAACTTGTTGGTATGGACGAGGTATATGCCGAGCTTCTTCCCGAGGATAAGTATAATAAGCTTGATGAATTGATTTCACACAGTGACGGAAAGGTAATGTACGTTGGAGACGGAATAAACGATGCACCTGCGCTTGCATTGGCAGACGTTGGTGTGGCAATGGGCGGAATAGGCAGTGACAGTGCCATAGAATCAGCCGATCTTGTCATAGTTTCCGATAATCTTGAAAGAATACCCGAAGCGATAAAAATAGCAAGAAAAACGCTTTGGATTGCAAAAGAAAATATCGTATTCGCTCTTGGCGTAAAAATTGCTATAATGGTGCTCGGTGCATTCGGTATAGCAAATATGTGGCTCGCAGTGTTTGCTGACGTAGGTGTAGCTGTATTGGCTATATTGAACGCCATGAGAACTCTCATTTCACGAAAGAGAGCCGAAGCATGAGATATTATATGTTCAATAAGCCTCGCGGCTGTATCACCGCTTGCCGCGATGAGCGACATAAAACTGTAATGGACTACTTTTCCGAAAGTGATTCCGAAGGATTATTCCCCGTTGGAAGATTGGATAAGGATACCGAGGGATTTCTCATAATAACCGATGACGGAGAGTTTTGCAATAAGGTTAATTCTCCAAAGAGCGAAGTATCAAAGACCTATCGCTTTTGGGCACGGGGTAGCCTTACTCAAAAGAAACTTATGGAGCTTGAGCGAGGTGTGTTCATATCGGCAATACCGGACAGACCCACGGCACCTGCAAAAGTTAAGCGCATAGGCGAAGCCACGCTGCTTGATATTGCACATCTTTTGGACGAGGATGAAAAGCGTCTGCGCCTGACAAAACGGGGCAGCATCCCGATAACTCATGTGGAAATAGAGATCACAGAAGGAAAAAAGCATCAGGTTAAAAAAATGGCGCAGGCTGTCGGAATGTACGTTGTGTATCTGGAAAGGATTGCAATATCGTCCGTTCGGCTGGATGGCGAACTGCCGCGCGGCAAGTACAGACCGCTTAGTGAGTATGAGATCAACCAAATAAAAAACAGTAAAATGGCAAAAGGCTGATTAATTCAGATATAACATAAAAGAGCGAAGTTTCCGTAAAACAGAAGCTTCGCTCTAAAATTATCAAATTTTAATTTACTAAGATTGAAAATTACATTATAAGATTAAATTATCGCACCGTTTTCGGTAAGCTTCTTTCTGAGTGTCTGAACGTCTACACTCTTAGCGGAAGTTCCGCCCTTTGCTGCCATAGCCGCAGCGGTACCGGCAGCTTCACCGAGTGCCATGCACTGAGCGGTAGGGCGAATAGCACCGAAAGCAATACGGGTTGCGCTTACGCATCTTCCTGCAACAAGCAGGTTGCTGACGTTAGTGGGAAGCATAACGCGGTAGGGAATATGGAAACGCCAATGATTGAGATCAGCATTCTCCACCTCTTTTGGAATTGGATGTATATCTATAGGATGACCGCCGCAGGCGACAGAATCCTCAAAGTCCTTTCCGCTGAGCACGTCGATAAGATTTGCCGTGTACTCTCCAACAATATGCCGTGTCTCACGTACTCCAACGTCCGGAATATAGGTCACGACCGTGTTTTCAAAACCGGGGAAGCTTTTAATGTGCTCTGTAAGGTTATAAATGCCTTTTTGCAGAGTGTGCTGCGCACGGCTTAAATTGCGTGCATCAAGACCGTTACTGCCGACTGAACCGCATCCGGGGCCAAGCAGTATTGCTTCATCTTTTTCGGGAAGATTATATATCTGTACCAAATCAGTTTTTGGATTGGGAGACCATTCGCCAAGTCGTATGCGAAATACGCACATCTCGCCGTTTTGATAACTTTGCTTTGCATTTTCAAGCGACATTACGCCAAATTCATGTTGATGATAACGTTCGGGATGCTCCTCAAGGAATTCGAAAAGTTTGCCGAAATCAACGTTGCGAACTCTGAACATGGAGCCATAATTCATCATTTCTCCAACGCGCTTTCCGCATCCGCCGGCTACGTCCTCCTCGGTTGCACCTACGTTGCAGGGAACACCGCTGAGTGCCGCAACGTCAGCATCTCCCGTAGTGTCAATAAACTGCTTTGCATCGATCTCGCAGAATCCCTCTTTGTTAAGTACGACTACACTTTTGATATTCTCACCGTCCTTATTTACAAGGCATACGCGTGTGTCGTAAAGCACCTCAACTCCTGCCTCGTCAAGCATCTCGATGAGTGTGAGCTGAGCGGCTGCTTTGTCGGTGAAAATGTAACTGCCGGCTTCACCGTGAGTTCCGAGGGCATTACCGTCCTTTATCATACGCAGCCCAAATTCATGTGCTATTCCTCCAACCACCTGAACACGTTTCGGCTCGGTTCCCAACACGTCAAGCACCTCGGATTTGTATTTGTCAACGTCCTTACAATGCTCGGAAAATTTAGTTATTCCCGCATCACCGACGGTGAGCATGCCTCCAACCGTGAAAGAGCGCTCGATAAGCAGTGTCTTGGCACCCTCGCGTGCTGATGCAATAGCCGCACAGACTCCGGCAGTACCGCCGCCACAAATAACAACGTCATAAGAGCCGTAGGGCTTTGCTTCTATTGTGTACTTCATATTGCATTACCTGCTTTCCATATTCTTATAAATTCGGATAAACTGCCCTCTGCGGAAAGTCCCGATATCGGGCGCATCTCAAAAGATACGGTATTTCCGTCTACGTTCAAATATCCTATTTCTTTTAGCTTCTTAATGAAATAAATAGCTTCGGCTTCTCCGTATTCCGCACCGGGGTATCCCCATGCAGGATGCTTGTCACCGTAGTAAACGTCACCTTTATCACTGAGCATGCAATTTCCGAGGTGGATGTGGACGAGTGTGTCAGCGACTTTTTGCAGTGCACTGTCAATCGTTTCATGCATCAGAGGTATGTGGCACATGTCAAGCAGCAGTCCTATACGGTCAAATCCGTTTTTGCGTATTTCCCTGATAAAATCAACGGTTTCATCCAAAGGACCAAACAGAAAATATTTGTCAATATCTCTGTCAGTTGGCTCAAGCGCGAGTACAACGTCGTCGGGCAGTTGCTCTCCGACTCGTACGATAAGCTCAGCAAATCTTTCTTTTGCACCGCTTCTGTCGGCAGGGAAATCAGGACCGCTTCCGAATACGATTTTTTTGGAATTAAGCTCCAGAGCATAGGACACCTCGCGCATGATCACGTCGTAAGCGTACTCGCGCTCGCGGGGGCTGTCGGATGCGGGAAATGCACCCGCCTCCCCGAATCTGTCGCCAATATTATAGTTTATTATTTTTCCGCTTGCTTTTAGTATCGCAGCTTCTTCCTTGGCGCGCTCGCCTCTCCAAAGCCAACAATCCAGTGCATCAAAGCCTTGAAGCTGCGACATGTGCTTCAAGCTTTCGGTATGAGCTTCGGCATCGGTCATAGCAGCAGGGAAGAGAAATTGATGATTTGCACCGAGTACGGTTTTCATATACTTACCATCTCCCGTTCATATTTCAGGTAGCGAGACCATGTCTCAAGTAAATTATCTCCGCGCATAACAACAGTGTTTTCATTCTCGAATATCTCAGGGTGAATGCGCTTCATTGTATCAAGATAAGCGCAGCGTGAGAATACGATTTTTATTTCATAAGGTCCCTCAACACGCCAAGGTGTAACAGTGGCAGAAACCGCTTCCCTCGCTTTTTCATAAAGTCGCTTTGCGCTTTCCGATGGAGCAAGACAAAGTGCGGTATCATCACCGAGCGATGTTTTTACAGGACAGGTAACAATTTTGGGTACCAGCTCCTGAGCCTCTTTGCATCCGAGATCGTCTCCCGATACAAATTTAAGCGCAACGCCCTGTTCTGCCGCGAGCGCAGCCTCCATACCGATCTCACCTACAAGAATACCGTTTATGTATATTGCATCGTATTCGCGCAAATAGCTGTGAGCAAGCAGCGCACCGGTGTGCTGCATGGTATGCAATCCGAGCAAAAACAGTCCGTCAAGATTGCCGTCAACCCCTCTGTACTTATCTCCGAGTATCGGCTTTCCTCTTACCACGGGAGCGTTGATAGCTGCCATGTCAATATTGCGCCCGTCAGTATGCATATCGTATACGATAGCCTCGGCACCGCAATCCTCAATGGCGCGTAAAACCGCCGTAAGGTCGTTCATGAGCATATCTTTTCCGAATTGGCTGCTCTCCGCCTCAGCGAACGTAGTAACACCGCTGACACCCTCGATGTCAGTCATAATAAGAAATCTTTTCATATAAATCTCCAATGTTATTTAATTACGCACATATTATAACGAATGATTTCTACAAATTCAATAGAATGTCCGTAATGTGATAAAAATGTCCGTTTTGTATAAATTACTCGCTGAGCGATTTTTTGTATTCACCGGGTGTCATTCCCGTATGGCGAATGAAGAATTTGTTGAAATAATGAACGCTTGAAAAACCAAGAGCTTTTGCAATGGTTTCCTGCAAAGCGTCATTTTCACTGAGCATCTTTTTTGCGGTGCGTATTTTTTCATCATGTATGTATGCGAGCAGGGAACAGCCGCGGTGCTTTTCAAAAAGCCTGCCGAGCTGCTTTGAGCTGAGTCTGCAATACGATGCCAGCTCCTCACAGGTGAAGAATATTTGCGGATTATCCTCTATATGCTTTATTGCTCGGAAAACTCGGTTATCGTCAACTGTTCTGTTCTTCTTATCTATGCTGCCCGAGGCCGCCTCGGAGGCTATAAGATAAATTATCTCTCTGCATCTGCATTTTGCTATGTATGCACTGTGCTCTCCGAGTCCGTTGCAATTCTCCGATATAAAATTTATATCCTTCGTAACCATAGAGTCGGCCTTGACTGTCCGCGCGGAAAGCGCGGACAGCTTTGCATATATTAATGACTCCTCCGTGACCTCGATAGCAAGAGTTATTTTCAGAAAGCTCTCACTGTGAGATATTACCCAGTGAGGCATGCGAGGCTCAATTACCAAAAGCTGACCTGCACATAATTTGAGCATCTTCCCGTTAAAGCCGTAATCGACCTCTCCCTCCGTTATCAGGTGTATTTCAAAAAACGTATGGGTATGAGGGCGAAAAGTCAGTGTGTCTCTGTTGTGGCTGGAAGCCGCCATGATCCAAAGTATATCGGGCTCGCTCTCAGAAGTCTCGGATATCGGAAAGTTAATTTTGTTTATAGCGTCGGTTTTGTAAGAATTCATATCAAATACTCCTTATAGATTGATTTTAACACTCATGTACTATAAAAGTCAATGGATGTGTCTGATATTTACAAAAAAATAACTGCCGCAATCTCCGGATAGGATAAATTGCAGCAGTTAAGTGCGTCAGTCATCGTATTTTTCACCGCGGCCCTTCATGCGGCGTTCTATAACTCTGTCGGTATCGCGCTTTGCTATATCATCGCGTTTGTCGTAGAGCTTTTTACCTTTACAAAGCCCAAGAGCCATTTTCACGTAAGAGCCTTTGAAATACAAAGATAAAGGAACTAAAGTATAGCCCCCCCTGGAAACGAGTCCCGCAAGCCTCATTATTTCGCGTTTGTGCATGAGAAGTCGCTTTGGGCGCAATGGATCTTTGTTAAAAATGTTACCTTGTTCATAAGGACTTATATGTACTCCGAGAGCAAACAGCTCTCCACGGTCTATCTCGCAGTAGGAGTCTTTCATATTAACACCGCCTGCACGCAGTGATTTAACCTCTGTTCCGAAAAGCTCGATTCCTGCCTCAAAGCTTTCGATAACAAAATAATCATGCCTCGCCTTTCTGTTGTCGGCTATGATCTTTTCAGATTTTTTATCGCTCATAGAATAGATTGACCTTCTTCTTTGTCATTTGATTTATTCTATCATATTTTCCGTGGGAAATCAACCGATTTTTATAACTTTTTTATTTTCTGCCGCCAAAGACGGAAGCAGCTATCTCAAGCAGCTTGAATTTTACCCGATATCCGCTGTCGGATATGAGTAAGCTTTCCTCCTTCGTGTAAGTATGCGAACTCTTTTTCGTGGCAATATCCAGGCATAACGGAGGATACATAACGCACCACCAGTTTTGCCCCTCGCCCTCACCGATAATTATACGAAGCGAGCTGTAATTTCCTGAGGGGAGCGCAAAATCCGCATATTCGCGCGTGTTGTACCATTCTTCAGTGAATTCCGCTTTTACGGAATAACTGTAGCCCTCAGCGTGTACCCATTCTGTGCAATCGGTTTCGATATTTGTGATACAACCTTGGATTTTCGCTCTTGCTTCATCTGTATTTTCTGCATGGCTCAGCATTGAGCCGTACTTTTCCAGTATCTTGTCTCTTATCTTTAATTTTAACGCCTGATCCTCAACACTGTCCGAGGGGGCGAGTATATGTAGCCTTACGGTGTCCTGATATATCGCGGCATCGGCTTCTGTCGGAATTATTGCAAAGAGAAGTGTTGCGAGAAGTATACATACGGTAGGTAAAATTATTTTGTCGGGTTTCATAGTTTAAAAAGCTCCTTTTTGTGTTCTGATATCGGAATTCTTCCCAAAACCATAGCTTTTATTCATGAAGGAAAAATTTTCTCCGGGGATGCATAAGATTTACAAAAGAGAAAGGTGGATAAACTATGAAAAAGATAGCCGTTGTAGGGTACGGAAATTTAGGCAGAGGTGTTGAGATCGTGGCAAAACGTTGCGCTGATCTTACCCTTGAATATATCTTCACGCGAAGAAGCGTGAGTGCCGTTTCCCCGTGCTTTGAGGAAACGAAAGTTTGCCCGTATTCGGAAATATTGAATTACAAGAGCGATATCGATTGCCTGATACTCGCAGGAGGAAGTCAAAGAGACCTGCCCCGTCAAGCGCCTGAGCTTGCCGAGCATTTTAATCTTGTCGATAGCTTTGATACACACAGCGATATAGGAAAACACGTGCAAGAGGTAGGTACCCGTTCCGAGATAGGAGGAAGGCTTGCATTGCTATCCATTGGCTGGGACCCGGGGCTGCTTTCCGTGATAAGGCTGTATTTAAATGCCTTTATGCCGTTCGCCGCCGTGAATACGTTCTGGGGGCGAGGTGTCAGTCAGGGGCACAGCGATGCTATAAGACGTATAAACGGAGTGCTTCATGCCATTCAATACACAGTGCCTATCTCGGATTCAATTGCAAAAGCGAGATCGGGCGAGCGGATAACTGCAACAGAGGCTCATAAAAGGATATGCTACGTTGTTGCCGAAGCGGGAGCGGAAACAAAGATAGCCGAAAGCATAAAGAATATGGAAAACTACTTTTCCGGATACGAAACCGAAATACGTTTTATATCGGAACGCGAGTTTTTTGAGCATCATACGTCGCTGTCGCATAAGGGAGAAATAATAGCATCGGGGGAGAGCGGAATAAACGGTGAGCACAAAGCTTCAGCCGATTTTTCCTTACAGCTGGACTCAAATCCCGAATTCACGGCAAACGTGCTTGTTGCCGCTGCGAGGGCTGCATGTAAACTGTACTCGGTAGGCGAGCGAGGGGCTAAGACTATATTTGATATTCCACCAAAATATTTTTTAGGTGAAAGTTCGATATCGTTACTTTAAAAGCGATAAAAAGGTGGCTGCCTCATGTGCGAAATTGAGACAGCCACCTACTTACGGATTTTATTATTACAAATTTTATGCCTTGTTTGCGGAACCGAAGAGTTCGATCTTCTCGCGTACTGTTGCCTTGATAGCCTCTGTACCGGGAGCGAGAAGCTTTCTCGGGTCAAATCCCTTGCCCGAAAGATCCTTGCCCTCTTCTATATAGGTGCGTGTAGCAGCGGCGAAAGCAAGCTGACATTCCGTGTTAACGTTGATCTTGGAAACACCGAGAGAAATAGCCTTCTTGATCATTTCTGCGGGAATACCCGTGCCACCGTGAAGAACGAGAGGCATATCGCTGCCAACCTCGTTGCTGATCTGTTCAAGAACGTCAAATCTGAGGCCTGCCCAGTTTGCGGGATACTTACCGTGAATATTACCGATTCCCGCTGCAAGCATAGTAACGCCGAGATCAGCGATC
>CAZTWE010000065.1:0-11941 GCA_964617165.1 uncultured Ruminococcus sp. | reverse complement strand
TGAGTGACAAGACTTGAACTTGCGGCCTCTACCACCCCAAGGTAGCGCGCTACCAACTGCGCCACACCCAGACATCATGCCTGCTTTTCGCAGAGCCATTATATTATAGCACTGACTTTGTGAAAAGTCAAGTCTTTTTTTGAGTTTTTTGATAGTTTTTTTGATTTTTTTGATTTAGTAAATTTAGCAAATTTTTTTGATTAGTAAAAAATAAAATAAAAATAAAAAATCCAAAACAAAATCCAAATACACGGTACATTAAACGGTAAACAGAAGTGCACCGTTTTAAAAACGCTTTACAAAACCGTTTTGCAATGCAACATTGCAAAGCTGTAGTTTTTCCGTCTATTGTAAGCTGTGTTTTTTCTACCTATTGACAAAAAATAAAATATATGTTAAAATAACTGTCGGTTTAACGTAAATAACGGTTATTTTGAGAATTTGTGAAATTTGGAAGGCTTGGTTTATGCTCGATCAGGTAAGCGAAATTAAAAGACGGCGAACATTCGCGATAATATCTCACCCCGACGCCGGTAAGACAACTTTAACTGAAAAATTCCTGCTTTACGGCGGTGCGATACAGTCGGCAGGCTCTGTAAAGGGTAAACAGAGCGACAGACATGCTACGTCCGATTGGATGGACCTTGAGAAGCAGAGAGGTATTTCGATAACCTCATCCGTTTTGCAGTTTGAGTATGACGGATATTGCATAAATATACTTGATACTCCCGGGCACCAGGATTTCTCAGAGGATACCTACCGTACGCTTATGGCAGCTGATAGTGCAGTCATGGTAATAGATGCCGCAAAGGGTATAGAGCCACAGACAAGAAAGCTGTTCAAGGTCTGTGCTATGATGGATATTCCTATATTTACGTTCATAAATAAGCTTGACCGAGAGGCAAGAGATCCATTTGATCTGCTCGATGAGCTTGAAAAGGAGTTCGGCATCGGAACTTATCCGATGAACTGGCCTATCGGCTGCGGTCAGAGCTTCAAGGGTGTTTACGATAGGGAAAAGCGTTCGATACTTTCGTTCGGCGATTCTCACAGAGGCCGTGAAAGAATACACGGTATCGCGTGCGATATAAACGATACCGAGCAGCTTGACAGCCTTATCGGTGAGCGTTACCGCACCGAGCTTTGCGAGCAGATAGAGCTGCTTGACGGGGCTTGCTTCGATTTCGATATCGACAAGGTGCGCCACGGAAAGCTCTCGCCCGTATTCTTCGGTTCGGCTCTCAATAACTTCGGTATAGAGCCATTCCTTGAATATTTCCTGAAAATGACTACGTCTCCGCTGCCGCGCCTTGCGGGAGATGAGTATATAGATCCCTTTGACGAGGGCTTCAGCGCGTTCGTCTTTAAGATACAGGCAAATATGAATAAGGCGCACAGAGATAGAATAGCTTTCATGCGCATCTGCTCGGGAAAGTTCCAAAGAGACAGGGAATATTACCACGTGCAGGGTAAAAAGAGCTTCCGCCTCTCGCAGCCTCAGCAAATGATGGCAGCGGAGCGCGAGGTCATAAACGAGGCGTATGCGGGAGATATAATCGGCGTGTTCGATCCCGGTATCTTCTCCATAGGAGATACGATATGCGAGCGCGGAAAGAAAATATGCTTTGAGGGTATACCGACATTTGCACCCGAGCATTTTGCTATGGTAGAGCAGGTCGATTCAATGAAGAGAAAGCAGTTCTCAAAGGGCATGAATCAGATAGCCCAAGAGGGTGCAATTCAGATATTCTTTGAGCCTAATTCGGGACTTGAAAGAGTTATCGTCGGTGTTGTCGGAGTGTTGCAATTCGAGGTGCTTGAATACAGACTGAAAAATGAGTACGGCTGCGATCTTCGCAGGAGTGCATTGCCTTATCAGCAGATACGCTGGATCGCAAACGAGTGCCTTGACCCGAAAACGCTGAAGCTTTCGCACGATACGAAGTGGGTGCAGGATTTCAGAGGTAACGATCTGCTTATCTTCACAAGCGAGTGGAGCATACGTTGGGTACTTGAGGATAACCCGGGACTCATGCTCGCGGAATTCAACAAAGGTGAAAACGGCAGTGAGGATTGATGTTCTCCGCCGAGGATGATAGTTTATGAGAATGAGAAAAAAGAAGCACGGCACCGAGCGTTTGGCTCTTTGTGCTGACTTCCTTACAACAAATCCCAAATATTCGGTTGCCTCGGCACCCGTGTGGCTTGAGATCGGTGCTGGCAAGGGCGGATTTGCATGCGGTATGACTCAAAAGCACCCTGACGTGCAGTATTTTGCTATGGAAAGAGTTACCGATTGCGTAGTGCTTGCCGCTGAGCGCGCGAAGCGCACGTTTGAGGAAAGCGGAGCGTGCAAAAACCTCAAATTTATAATAGACACTGCGGATAACCTTACCGAGCTGTTTTCTCCCGAGAGTGTTGATGCGATATTCCTCAACTTTTCCGATCCGTGGCCCAAAAAGGGATATGCAAAGCGCCGCTTGACGCACAGACGGTATCTTTCGGTGTATTTTTCACTGCTTCGGGATGGGGGCGTGCTGAATTTTAAGACCGATAACGTAGGGCTTTTTGACTTTTCGCTTGAAGAGATAGAGGCAATGGGGCTTACGTGCGACGTTGTAACGCGCGACCTGCATGCATCGGAGTATGCCACTGACAACGTGGTTACGGAATACGAGGCTGCGTTTTCCTCACAGGGTGTAAAAATAAATATGCTCAGGGTAACAAAGCCGAAAGGCTATAGCCCGATGCGATAACATCAGAAGAAATTTAATACGGAGTTTGTTATGAACGAGCAGATTCACAAGGGTCACAGAAAGAGGATGCGAGCAAAATTTAATATCCACGGTCCGAGAGTTTTTGATACCTATGAGCTGCTTGAAATGCTTTTATACAGAGTTTTTGTGCAAGGAGATACAAATCCTATCGCAAAGCAGCTCCTCGAAAAATTCGGATCGATTGACGGTGTGCTTTCAGCTGACGCTTCGAAGTTGATGAAGGTCGAGGGGATAGGTAAGAAGAGCGCCGAACTCATTGTGGCAGTTGGCAGTGCCCTCTCGCTTTGCAAAGAGGAGAGCACCTGTGAGGCAACGTTTGAGGATCACAATGAGCTCGGCAAATATTTTGTCTCGTACTTTGAGGGCAGGACGGCAAGCAGCGTTGTTATGATGGTGCTTGACAATTCCATGCGCATGATAGGAATGAGCGAGCTTTACGGGCTTGATTACGCATCGGGAAAGATTCAGTCGAAAGAATTTATGGATTATGCGGTGCGCAACGGAGCATCGGTTGCTATAATTGCGCACAATCATCCGTACGGACCGATATGCCCGACTGAGGGAGACAGGCAGACTAATATCATGGTGGAAAATGCGCTTCTCGGCATCGGCGTTATACTTGCGGAGCATTACATAGTATGCGGTTGTGAGCATTACGGCTTTATGACAAAGAGCTTGTCATCGTTGTTTGAGCAAAAGCCTGCGCTGGGAAGATTTCTCAAAACCAAGAACGGTGAAACAGATGAGTAGCAAAAACAGTGTCACAGAATATCTTGAGCAGCTGCTCGCGCGGGGCGGAATTCGCGATGCGGTATCGGATGCGCACAGACTCGCGGCAGATGGGCAAGGACTCTTAAACCTTATGCAGAAGGATGCATACAACCTTGAAAACAGCTGCCAATGCAGCAGCAGTGCGGCTGAGCTTTTGAGATTGACCGCCGCGCTTACGTCAAGACGAATAACCGACAGATACAAGGCAGGGAAGAGGTATACCGATGAGCAGATCAGGGAGTATGCCGTCGGCTTGCTTTTCGGTGAGGCAAATGAAACGGTGGTTGCAATATTGTTTGATAAGTCGGGAAGGCTTATCTCTACCGAATACGTTTCGGATGGGATTGTAAGCTCGGCAGGCTTTTTGCCGAGAAAGCTTCTCGATATCATGACACGGTATAGCGCATACTCCACGGTACTTGCGCATAATCATCCATGCGGCACAGTGAAGCCCTCAAAGTCAGATATCGCGGCAACCTCAAATGCAATATCGGTGCTCGGCAACGCAGAAAAGAAGCTGATCGCACATTACGTGGTATCGGGATTTGACGTGTGTGACTGTATGAAATACACGTCAGAAGTTGACACGGGCTTCGACTCGGAGTAAATGAGACCTACTTTAGGGGCATGCATTTGCCCGAGCGTATATAAAATTTATCGACGAATGGAGACAGCAATGCCTTTTGTGGGAACTTTAATAAATGCGGCATGCATAATAGTATTCTCATTGCTCGGCACACTAGTTAAGCGGTGGATCCCCGAAAGATTGAACAGAGCCGTTCTGTATGCGGTGGCAATATCCGTTATCTATCTTGGAATAGACGGTGCGCTGGAGCCTGCCGACGGATATCTTACGACCTTTTTCGGTGATGCCGGGCTGACAAAGTTTATAATAGTAATAGTATCACTTACGCTTGGAACCGCTATCGGTGAACTGATAGATATCGATAAATGGGTAAATCGCCTCGGGGCTAAGCTTGAATGTAAATTTGTAAAGCAGGGGAGCGGTGAAGTCGGTAGTTTTACCGAGGGCTTTATAAGCTGCACTATCATGACGTGCGTCGGTGCAATGGCTGTGTACGGCTCTATACTCGATGCCGCGCAGGACTCCTCAACGCTCATAGCAAAATCGGTCATTGACGCGATATCCTGCTTTATCATGGCAACCTCGCTCGGCATAGGCTGCGCATTTTCGGCTATACCGATGGTGATATATCAGGGTGCAATAACCCTTGTTACGCTACTGCTCAAAAGTACATTTGCGGAGTCCTTTGTTTTTGATGCATGCGTCTATTATCTTTCCTCGGCAGGCTCGCTCATTCTCGCACTTATCGGCTTGAATTTTCTCGGAGCAACGAGGGTTAAAACAGCAAATATGACACCTGCGGTATTCATACCGTTTATATTGGTGCCGATACTTAATCTTTTCTGACGCGAACGAAAATTCAAATCGGGTGCTGCCGTTGTGTACGTTTTGTTATTCAAATCAAAATTAGTTGATGGAAACATAATGGCTGCGATCGATTGGGAAAGGGACAAGATCGGTACGTACGTTATTGATGCAAAGGTTTATGGTGAGCTTCAAAAAGAAGCGAAGGAAATGAATGGTAAACTTTCGGAAAATATGACGGAGCTTTATAATACATATTTGCGAGACCTGTACTGCAAATAGCTTTGCACGAAGCGGCAGTCGGCTTTCGCCTCATAACGGCATAATATAGCAAGCAAAACAACTAAACGTTTTTACATGGGAAATCCCTGAGGCGGGGGGCGGTTATTTTACCGCCCTCTTTACAATTCTTTATATATTTGGTTTTTAGCTTTATTTGCCCGTTTTTGGCTCTCTGCCGATAGCCTGACGGTGTCTGTTTTTTGCGAATTTTTGATATTTGTAGAAAATCTACAAAACCGATGCGCCTTTTTTGCCATAGCAGAATTTCTGCCCCGAAATAGATATAATATGCATGAGAAAATAAAAATTTGCAAAAAAATAAAATTTTTTCGAAAAAAGGCTTGACAAACGCCTCGTTTATGTTATAATATTAAAATGCATTATAATCGCTAACTATGGGTGAATTATGCCTTTTTTCAGGAACTGAAACGAGATTTTTTGCCATAATACACCATTTTAATCGTTTTTCTACCTTAAATTATTACTGTAATAAAACGGCGGCGATGGAACTTGTAAAAATTCAAGAATGGAGTGATTCTATTTATGATGCTTAAACCCAGGAAGCTTGGCACTAATGTCAGACACAGCTTTTCCAAGATTGAAGCAGCAACGGAAATGCCCAACCTCATAGAGGTTCAGAAGGATTCCTACAGATGGTTCCTTGAAGAGGGATTCAACGAGGTTTTGCGCGACGTATCTCCCGTAGTGGATTACACGGGCAATCTTTCGATCGAGTTCACAGATTTTTCGATCGATCCCAATCCGAGGTATTCCGTAGAGGAGTGTAAGGACAGAGCTGTTACTTACGATACGCACATCAAGGTGGGCGTAAGGCTTATTAACAAGACTACCGGAGAGCTTAAAACCGCTCAGATATACATGGGCGATTTCCCGCTTATGACCGAGAACGGTACCTTCGTTATTAACGGTGCTGAGCGAGTTATAATTTCTCAGCTCGTTCGTTCTCCCGGTATCTGCTATAAGGATGAGATGGATAAGCAGGGTAAGCACAATTATACCGCAACCGTTATCCCTTACAGAGGAGCATGGCTTGAATATGAGACCGATGCTTCGGGAATATTCTACGTGAAGATAGACAAAACGCGCAAGCTCCCCATAACGGTGCTCATTCGCGCACTTTGCCCAGCAGGATATGATAATGACGAGGCTATAATAAGCCTGTTCGGAGACGAGGACGGACTTATTGCGACCCTCGCAAAGGATGACTGTGCAAAGCTTGCAGAGGAGAACAATTCCTCGTACAGAGATGAGGCTCTTAAAGAGATCTTCAAGAAGCTTCGCCCAGGTGAGCCTCCCGTTGTTGAGAGCGCAGAGAGTCTGCTCCACAGCATACTCTTCGATCCTAAGAGATACGATCTTGCCCCTGTCGGCAGATATAAATATAATAAGAAGCTTTCCCTTGCCACAAGAATAGTCGGCTTCGAGCTTGCAAGACCCGTTATCAACGAGCTTACAGGCGAGGTCGTTGCAGAGCCCAGAGACGGTGAGATCATCACCCGCGAGCTTGCACAGGCTATTGAGGACAGCATGACTAACGAGGTCTACCTCAAAAATGAGCTCGGTAAGGAAGTAAAGGTGTTCTCCAATAACACCGTTCGCCCTGAGCTTGTGCTCGGCTACGATCTTTCCGATTGCGGTGTAAAGAGCGGTGAGAAGGTATTCCGCTCGCCACTCTCCGAGATCATCGCGGCGGCAGATGCTGACGGTCTTTGTGGTGATGCGCGCGTAAGCTTCATCAAGGATGAGGTGCGTGCAAGAATAACAGAGCTCGCGCCCAAGCACATAACCACAGAAGATATATTCGCTTCTATCAACTATCTGTTCTGCCTTTGCCACGGTATGGGCACGACAGACGATATCGACCACCTTGGAAACAGAAGACTGCGCTGCGTAGGAGAGCTTCTCCAGAACCAGATGCGTATCGGTATGTCCAAGATGTATAAGAACATCACAGAGAGAATGTCGGTAAACGATACCGAGGACCTGCGCCCCGAAACGCTTATCAACACTCGCCCCGTAGCAACTGCTATACGCGAGTTCTTCGGCTCCTCTCCTCTCTCTCAGTTCATGGACCAGAACAACCCGCTTGCCGAGCTTACTCACAAGCGCCGTCTTTCCGCACTCGGCCCCGGCGGTCTTTCGCGTGACAGAGCTTCCTTTGAAGTGCGTGACGTTCACTATACTCACTATGGAAGAATATGCCCTGTAGAAACGCCCGAGGGTCCTAACATCGGTCTTATTTCCTATCTTGCATCCTATGCGAAAATAAGCGATTACGGCTTCCTTAAAGCTCCTTTCAGAGTTGTTGATAAGGCAACGGGAAGAGTTACCGATGAGGTAGTTTACCTCACCGCAGATGAGGAAGACGGAAATATAGTTGCTCAGGCAAACGAGGCTCTTGACGAGAACGGTTACTTTGTAAACAAGAGAGTTATCTCAAGATTTAAGACAGAGTTCATAGAGGTTTCTCCCACAGACGTTGACCTGATGGACGCTTGTCCTCAGATGGCAGTTTCGGTTGCTGCGGGCTGTATTCCTTTCCTTGAGAACGATGACAACACACGTGCGCTGATGGGCTCGAACATGCAGAAGCAGGCTGTGCCGCTTATGATGACGGATTCTCCTATCGTTGCAACAGGTATGGAATATAAGGCTGCCGTTGATTCAGGTGCGGTAGTTGTAGCAAAGGAGGGCGGTATCGTTGAGCGTGCCGCAGGCTCCGAGATAGTTATTCTTACCGATTCCGGCAGAAAGGATACCTATCACCTTATCAAGTTCAAGAGATCAAACCAGGGTACCTGCGTTAACCAGCGCCCGATCGTCAGTGTGGGTGACAGCGTTCTTACAGGACAGGTCATTGCAGACGGTCCCGCTACCTCGAACGGCGAAATATCTCTCGGTAAGAATGCCCTTATCGGCTTCATGACGTGGGAGGGTTATAACTACGAGGACGCCGTACTTCTTAACGAAAATCTTGTACGTAACGACGTATATACATCTATTCATATAGAAGAGTTCCAGATAGAGGCAAGAGACACCAAGCTCGGTACTCAGGAGATCACACGTGAGATACCCAACGTTGGTGACGATGCCCTTAAGGACCTCGACGCAGACGGTATCGTAAGGATAGGTACCGAGGTGCGTGCAAACGATATCCTCGTAGGTAAGGTAACTCCCAAGGGAGAAACAGAGCTTACTCCCGAGGAAAGATTGCTCCGCGCGATATTCGGTGAGAAGGCAAGAGAGGTTAAGGACTCCTCGCTGAGAATGCCTCACGGTATGTCGGGTATCGTTGTCGATATCAAGATCTACGACCGTTCCAATTCCGACGATCTTGCGCCCGGCGTAAACAAGGTAGTCCGCGTTTACGTTGCACAGAAGAGAAAGATCTCCGTAGGTGATAAAATGGCGGGTCGCCACGGTAACAAGGGTGTCGTATCAAGAATACTCCCCCCCGAGGATATGCCTTTCCTTGCTGACGGTACTCCGCTTGATATCGTCCTCAACCCCCTCGGCGTTCCTTCACGTATGAACATCGGTCAGGTGCTTGAGGTGCATCTCGGTATCGCATGCAGAAGACTCGGCATAAAGATCATGACGCCCGTATTTGACGGTGCTAAGGAGACGGATATTCTTGAGCTTCTTCGCCGCGCAAATTACACAAGAGATATAAGACCCGGCGAGAGCGTTCGCGGTAAGGCTGTATTTATGGAGGTGATCCGTGAGGACGGCAAGCCCGATCTGCAGAGGGTTGACCAGAGCATCGTTGATGATGACGAGAAGCTGCACAACCTCATGAAGACCGAAACGCTTCGCGTAATCGACGGTAAGGTAACGCTTTATGACGGACGTACGGGAGAGCCCTTCGACAACCCCGTTACCGTTGGTATAATGTATTACCTCAAGCTTCACCACCTTGTAGACGATAAGATCCACGCCCGTTCTATAGGTCCGTACTCGCTTGTCACTCAGCAGCCTCTCGGAGGAAAGGCTCAATTCGGTGGTCAGCGTTTCGGAGAAATGGAGGTTTGGGCACTCGAAGCATACGGTGCAGCATACACGCTTCAGGAGATACTTACCGTTAAGTCAGACGATATTACCGGAAGAACCAAGACCTACGAGGCTATCGTTAAGGGACAGAATATCCCCACACCCGGTATTCCCGAGTCCTTCAAGGTTCTTGTTAAGGAGCTTCAGTCTCTGTGTCTTGACATTCACGTTCTGGATGAGGACGGAGCAGAGATAGAGCTGTCCGAGGTATACGGTGACGATACTCCCACTTATGCAAGCATAGATGATGTTAACCGCAACGCAGACCTTGAAAAGGCTGAAGACGGTGATTCCGACGTTGATGACGAGGGAGATTACGATGATATGCTTGACGATGGCGAGGACATTGACGACGAGTATTCAGATGAGTTCGATGACTTTGCAGCGGAAGCGGATTCCTACGACGTTTCGGGAGACGAAGAATAATTTTTACAGAAGGGATAAGGCATCCCGTAAAACACGGGATGCTGCATATAAAAATCTATGGAAAGAAATGCGTTTGATTCGATCAAGATAGGTCTTGCATCACCCGACACCATACGTTCATGGTCCTACGGTGAGGTAACCAAGGCGGAAACGATCAATTACCGTACACTTAAGGCTGAGCGCGACGGTTTGTTCTGCGAAAAGATCTTTGGCCCGACCAAGGATTGGGAATGTCTTTGCGGTAAATATAAGAGAGTTCGTTTCAAGGGTAAGGTATGCGAGAAGTGCGGAGTTGAAGTCACCACGAAAAAGGTGAGACGTGAGCGTATGGGCTCAATAGAGCTTGCAGCGCCCGTATCTCATATCTGGTACTTCAAGGCAGTTCCCTCAAGAATGGGACTTGTGCTTGACATGTCTCCCCGTCTTCTTGAAAGAGTAATCTATTTTGCAAGATATATAGTTATCGATCCCGGTAACACACCCCTTGAGAAGAAGCAGCTCCTTACCGACGATGAGTACAAGAGTGCTCGCGAGAGATATAAGGATGACTTCAAGGCAGGTATGGGTGCAGAGGCTATCCGTGAGCTTCTCGCTGAGATCGACGTTGAACAGCTTGCGGCAGAGCTTAAAGCACAGCTTGCCGAGAGTTCAGGTCAGAAAAAGGTAAAGATAATCAAGAGACTTGAGGTTATCGAGGCATTCAGAAAGTCCGGCAACCGCCCTGAGTGGATGATACTTGAAACCCTCCCCGTGCTTCCCCCCGATATCCGTCCTATGACGCAGCTTGACGGCGGAAGATTTGCAACCTCTGATATAAACGAGCTTTACCGCAGAGTTATAAACAGAAATAACCGTTTGAAGCACTTCATCTCCATGCATGCTCCCGACATTATTATACGTAATGAGAAGAGAATGCTTCAGGAGTTTGTCGATGCGCTTATAGACAACGGCCGCCGCGGAAAGCCCGTAACAGGTGCTTCCAACCGTCCTCTGAAGTCTCTTTCCGAGGCACTGCGCGGTAAGCAGGGACGTTTCCGTCAGAACCTGCTCGGTAAGCGTGTTGACTATTCGGGACGTTCGGTTATCGTTGTAGGTCCCGACCTCAAGATATACCAGTGCGGTCTGCCCAAGGAAATGGCACTTGAGCTCTTCCGTCCATTCGTTATGAAGAGACTTATAGAGACACAGAAGGCTAATTCCATAAAGGATGCGAAGAAGAAGGTTGACAGAGTTGCTCCCGAGGTATGGGATGCGCTTGAATACGTAATTAAGGAGCACCCCGTGCTTCTTAACAGAGCACCTACGCTTCACCGCCTTTCTATACAGGCATTCGAGCCCGTGCTCGTAGAGGGAAGAGCTATCAAGCTTCATCCCCTTGTGTGTCCCGCATTCAACGCGGACTTCGACGGTGACCAGATGCCCGTTCACGTTCCGCTTTCCAGCGAGGCGCAGGCTGAGGCAAGATTCCTCATGCTTTCCGCAAACAACCTCTTGAAGCCCGTTTCTGGTAAGGCTGTTACCGTTCCCTCGCAGGACATGGTGCTTGGTTCCTACTATCTTACCATTGACCGCCCCGGTGAGGCAGGCGAGGGCAAGGTATTCCGTAACTTTGACGAGGTTGAAATGGCTTATGAAAATAAGCTTCTCGGAATGCATGCCGCTATCAAGGTAAGAGTTACCAAGGTAATTGACGGTGTAGAGCGCAGCGCGCTTATCGACGCTACCTACGGTAGACTTATATTCAACTCAAGGATCCCTCAGGATCTCGGTTACGTTGACCGTACCAAGGATCCGTTCAGCCTTGAGATAAACTTCGCAACAACGAGCAAGGAGCTCAAGAAGATAGTTGACCTTACTATCAAGAATCACGGCTTTGCAGAGGCTGCCGCAGTTCTTGATAATATCAAGGCTATGGGTTACAAATACTCGACACGCTCCTCACTCTCCATATCCGTTTACGATATGACTATCCCTCCGAAGAAGAAAGAGCTTCTTGAAGCTGCCGCAAAGCAGGTAGAGGAGATCACCGAGCTTTATAATTGGGGTGAGCTTTCCGATGACGAGAGATATAAGCAGGTAATCGCCGTATGGGATAAGACGACAAATGACGTTACCGATGCTCTTATCGCAAACCTTGACAAATACAATTCGCTTAATATGATCTGTTCTTCGGGAGCCCGTGGTTCCATGAAGCAGATGAGACAGCTTGCCGGTATGCGTGGAC
>CAZTWE010000064.1:0-11945 GCA_964617165.1 uncultured Ruminococcus sp. | reverse complement strand
AATCTTGGCTTGTCAATCTCCCGCTTTATGCCATTGAGAATTTGACAAAAGAATTGGTTTGACGATTTTAGGAGGAAGATATGCTTCATATACCCGTATACAATTACTTCAAACATTGTGATCGGATTCACTTTTCTCCAGCTTCTAAGATACGTATTAAACAGTTCTGTGTAGTCCAAGCTCTCACATATTTCTGCTACTTTGAATACAAAATCTCCTTCGGGAATACAATTTCTAAATTTAATGGTAAAACTACTTGACTTCTATCTCTCATTCTTGTATAATTATCTCGCTTTCTTGTGGATTTTTTGTAGCAATTAAATTATACAATAAAGCAAGCGGATGCTCAATACCTTTTGATAAAGAACATCCGCTTTTTTTCTTTTTTGTGACTAGTTTAATGAGCTAGCCCCCAACGAGCATTATTATTTGGTATGCGTGATGGCGAAGCAGGAGCGAATCTCAATGTACCGCCTTGACCGCATTCAAAATATCGAAATCACCGATTATGAGCTTGACGAGCGCGAGAGGGATTTTTATCCGCAGAGTGCCGTCAAGAGTGCGGTGTACGCCTATACCGGCGTTATCGAGGATGTGGAAATGCTTATCGACCCGAAGGTTATTAACGACGTTATAGACAAATTCGGCACGAATCTGATTCTCTCCGAAACGGACAACGGACATATCAAGGTCAGAGTCAAGGCAACTGCTGCGGGAATGAAATATTGGGCATTGCAGTATCTTACCTCGGCGGAGGTGATAGAGCCGAAAGAACTGAGGGAAGAGATAGAAAAAACACTAAAAAACAACAAATATTTGATAGAAACATAAAAAATTGTTAGAAAGGAGTAGTGATGAGTTATAAGGTTGGATCCTTTAATGTCAGAAACTTAAACTTTGCATCCAATGGCGACAGCCGACGTTCCTATGAAACTATATCTCAAATAATCAAAGATGAGTGCTATGATATCATTGCTCTGCAAGAGGTTTTAAGTCCATACGTGTGGAGCATACTAAAACAATATCTCGGTTCTGACTGGCGATTTGCGTGGGAACAACCCAATCAATACTTTGGAAACCAACAAGGTGATAGACGTGGCGAGGGCTATGCCTACATTTGGAATTCAAGACGAATCGACCTTGTAAGTGAAAATATAAATGGTGATGATCGAATTTTCCAACCAAGGATTTGGAAACAATATAAAAAGCAAGGCAAAAGATTAGTTCGTGAACCATATTACGCAAGGTTTACGCCTAACGGGAAATTGGGAGGGTGCTTCTGCGAAATTAGGTTAATAAACACTCACATTGTTTACGGAGATGGAAATAAGCTCGGTGAAATGATGAGGGTGGCTGAATTTGAGAAACTCGCAAGAGATATTTACGAACACATCTCAAATAAGGTTTATTATTCATCCATGCCTGCATACACAATTATCTTGGGTGATTACAATTTGGACATTGGAAAAATACTTCCGGTTCCATTCTTTGATAAAAATCAAATCGGCCGCGTAGTTACATTGCAAGGTGAGTTGACTACACTCAATCGAATCAAAAGCGAGGACGGAACTGCATCAGCCGATGGATATGCAAACAATTATGATCACTTTTCTTGTAGTGAACGAGTGTTGAGTACTGCACATATAACATCGCATAAAGTAGATGCTGTTGAAAAATATACTTCCAATAATTTTGACAAGTACCTAAAAGAAGTGTCTGACCACGTTCCTATTTCAATGGATATAGATTTAAAATACCGAAAATAGCATTGGATTATTGAAAGCGAGGAATTAAAATGTTTGGAAAAAAGAAAAAGAACCTTGAAGTTGCAATGATGCTTGAATCAGCCGCCGAGGATAGACGGGTATATTCAGAGGAAGCACAAAAAAACAGAGAATTAATGCTCTCTGCTATAACAGAATTAAATAAGAACCGCACTGCTGAAACAAGTGTTGCGGCAAGTGAACAATCGAAAGATCCGATTATCAGTCCCGAGGAAAAATTACAAGCTGCATATGCCCTTAATCTCTGTACTGTTTCCATTTCCCAAATAATTGACTATAATGATTTAATTATTATGGAGCAGGAGTACAATACCATCTTAAATAATTTGAATTTGGAAAATATGCCCAAGGACGAAGCCTTGCTAAAAATTCTCAAACAAATTATAGATGTTATTGCTTTCTTTAGAATTCAAGCCGAAGAAAAGAAGATTATTGAGTTTGAATATAACCAAAGAGTTAAAAATGCGATATGGTCAGCGATCCCTAACCCAAGCATCATATTGACATCGGGAAATTGGGTGTCTATGTGTGTAGCTTTAGCCACCCAGGTTGGTATCTCTTATATGAACTACCGCAGAACTCGGGGTGATATAGACATCGAGAAGCGTAGAAAAGAATGGGAATTACATAAGTCTGCATTAGAACAGTTTGATGCTTTGCGTAGAGAGTTATTCGATACAGCATGGAGATTGGCAGATGAATACGATTTTCCCGATGAATTAAGACTGACAGCGCAACAAATAACTCAGTTTAACTTCATTTTGCAAGACAGAAATCCCGTCCGCAGATTTGAAAGACTTGATTTTATAAAAGATAAGTTTAAGGCGTATCCTTCTTTTTGGTATTATTACGGTCATGCAGCAAACGAAGCAAGTGCTCTTGATAGTTTGTCTGTCGAAAAGAAGACTTTCTATGTAGAGAATGCAAAAGGTGCATTTAATTGGTTCTTAAAAATCACCAACAAAAATCTGTTACGCGAGGACAAGCTGTTGGCAGCTTGCTCGCTTGAACTGTTTGAGATCGTTGTTGCTGACAATTCTGTCTCACAAGGCGAAAAGAGCGAACTATTGCTCAAAGCCGAAACAGCGGCAGGCAATTCTCACGATATTCTTCAAATATGTGCCATATCTTATTTGAGAATTGGCAACAAAGATAGAGCACTTCGTCTTCTTAATATGCTGATTAACGAAGGCTATAACGAAGAACTCAATCTTCAGCTTGTAAGCATGGAGTACGTATCGGCATATTGCAATGGCGAAAAGAGATACAAAGAATGCTATGAAGATCTCCGCAAGAAAGCGAAAAATGCTACTAATTTGTTCCCATTACCTGCCGACAATGTCACCCAAGACTTCTCACATCTGTCTTCACTTTTTGTAAACAATCAACTCAGATATGCCTATGGTATGTATACCACCTCATTAGAAGAATATGCCGCTCTTTGTGAAGCACAGTTTGTTGATATATGGAACCGTCAGTATGATGTAACTCTCGAGGTGGTTGCAATGTTCCAAGGAATGAAAGATAATGTTGATAGATGGTTTGGACATAGTGCATCACAAGGTTTCTTTGAAAAAATCAGCGAATCGGTCGCCATCAAGTGCCCCGCTCTGAATACAAAGCTTCAATGCGCTTCACGTTCTAAAGATGAAACAGATATATTTGAAAACATAACTATAGATGCTTTTGCTTATATCGTTAATATCATTAGAGAAGAAAATACTACTCTCAAAGCACTTGATAATGACAGTAAAATGGAAATGCTGTCAGCGTTTATTAATAGAGTTGCGATAATGCAAAACACCATTTCAACAAAACAAAAGCATCAAGCAGAGCTATTAAGTGAAAATCCCGTAAGTGCTTTTGAAGCGGTATTTTGTGGTAGCAATTACGATGACTACCGTCAAAGACAGGAAATGATTGATTTGATCGAGAACGAATTTAAAAGTGGTAAAATCATTATTGGCAACCACAAGAAATTCGAATTGCTGGTCAAAAAAGCAAATGGTAACTACGCTTTTTCCAAGTTCATCGATAAGAATTGGGTGTCTCTACAGGGCATTGACACTAATTCAATTATTGCCATATTGAACGACAAGAGTTTCCACGACCAAGACTTGTTATTTACCACAACGGGAATGATTGTTCTTGGATGGATTTTAGATTCAGGCGAATGCGAGTATAAAGCAATATCGAGTTACTATCCCAATATTCTTATCGGCGACGTTAAATACCATAACAAGAATATTGACTGCAATGGTCTTTATAGTTTGATAGAAAAACTAAGAAAAATGACCGCCGAAAATGAAGAAGCACAAAAGGGTAATTTTGCTAACAAGGTGAAAGCAATGTTCGCTCTCGAATTGGTGGTTAAATAAAATTACGATAATATAACGAACAGGGCATGCAAATCATTCGTGACTTGTACGCCCTGATTTTATTCGTTTTTTGTCAGCAGCACCGCATCCATTCCACCTTGATTGTACTCGTTCCCAGAATAAAGCTTACCGTTTTTTCTCATGAGGTTCAAGATAAACCTTTTGGTATCCGCGAAGCTCCTTTGCGCGCCTGCGTACCGAGTTCCCGCTTCCGCGAATATACATTTGTACGACCTCTTTTCCCGCAACATCCGAGGCGTTTTCTGCGGTGGCATCAATCTTAAAGGTATTTTTAGCCATCTGTGTAACTTTGATATCCGTATATGTAAACGAGGAATATGACAATCCGTAGCCAAATGGATATAAGACCGGATGCAAGCAATCGGAATATGTACGGTTATAAGCTTTTCGCTCTGCATTTACGTTTTCTTTTTCGTAACGGTTGTAATAGGTGGGCAAACACGTGGATGCATAGGGAATAGAAACCGATAATTTACCCGATGGATTTATTTTACCAATCAGAACGTCATATATCGCCTGAGCACCTTGAAGACCCGGATACCATGCGGTCAGCATTGCATCGGCGAGGTTGCTTTCTTCAGTTATTTGATACAGTCTTCCGGCCATCATCAGAACTATCACAGGTATGCCCAATGCCTTAATGCGCTTTATCAGCTCACTTTGATTTCCCGGCAGCTTTATATCAGCTACGTCGCATCCCTCTCCGCAGTCCAAGAAATATTCGGATTGCAAAACCGCACCGGTACGGCTTTCAAGCACCGTATTGGCAAGCGGACGTGCTGAGCTACCGCCGACGGTGACTACGGCAACGTCACAATTTGGGGCTAACTCGATTGCGTGATCTATATCGCTGTCATCGCCTCCGAAATCCCAACCCTTAGTATATTCAAGGGATGTGAAGCCTTTTTCAAATATATCACGGATGGTGTCGTGCGCCGACGTATCCTGCAATGCAGTATAATCTCCGAGCTGATAATAAACATTATCGGCGTGACAACCGAATAATCCAACGCGTTTGTCTGCTGACAACGGTAAAATTCCGTTTTTTTCAGAAGTACTTTTCCAAAATACGAACTACGGCTTCGTCAATAACACTCTCATCGGCAAGACCCCTCTCACATGCGGAAACGAGGTGCAGGAAAGCACCGTGATCGGCAAGGCTGAGGTCTACACCTGACGATAAGACTGTTGCTGCTCCTTTATCGGAATCAAATCCCATTTGTTCGATTGCACGTTCCACACCCCAACCGTCTGAAATGACTACACCTTCAAATCCAAGCTCACCGCGAAGAATATCGCGCAGTAAATAACTGTTTACGTGGCAGGGAATACCGTCAACAGTATTGTAAGCCGCCATAAAAAGATCTGCGCCCGTCTGAACAGCTTTGCCTGCTGATTGCAAATGTATGTCATGCAGCTCTCTTATTCCAACGTTTACCTGGCTGTGTTCAAACCGCCAAATCCGTCACCCGTGGCGCAAAAATGCTTACAGCAGATAAGTGCGTTGGATTTCTTGAAGCTTCGAACACCGGCTTCGGTATATCTGCCTGACAGGTATGGGTTCTCGGAGAAAAACTCTTCTGTTCTACCCCAGCGAGGATCGCGTGCCATGTCCAGCATAGTTGTCAGTGCAATATGATTGGCAGATAATTCGATTTCTTTGCCAACGGTTTGCATTATCTTTCCGTACAGATCATCATTAAACATGCAGCCCATTCCAAGATTGGTAGGAAATACTTCGCTTCCGAGAGCCATAACACCATGATTAGCTTCCACCTCAATGAGCACGGGAATTGTAACCCGCGCTCTTTCAAGTACCTCACGCTACAATTGATTTGCTACCTTGATACGGTGTTGCGGCTCTATTCCGTCAGTACGCTTCTTTATTGCGAAGTTATCGGCGCGTAAAATGTTGCTTATTGCTCCAATCGCACCGCAATCTTCAATAAATGAGTAAAATTCGGGAGAAAATGCAAAGCTTTCGCCCGTGCGCTTGAAGCCTCGGTAACCTGCTACCGTCTGAGATAGCTGAGCTACCTTTTCTCTTAGCGTGAGCTTCTTTAACAGCTCTTTTGCATAAATATTGTTTTTATTTGACATGATACACACCTTATTGATATTCTCAACCTTTTAAGTTGGATTTTTTATCATTATACTATAAAAACATACGAGTAAATACAATGTGTTTTTCAAAAAACGTGTTGTATTTTTCGATTTTTATGATACAATATAAGCAAGAAGCTTTGCGCTTTGAGATATGTTAGTCATATACTTTAATAAGTTGATGCAGAGTGAGGTTTATGTATACGCTATCCGATAATGGGACAAACGAGGAGATGATATTCTTTAACGTTTACGGAATTTTTCTGCGGTGGACAAGGCAATCTTCGTTTTCATATCTTGAAACACCGCGCCCAAATCATGGGTTAATGTGTATTTTGTGCGATTCCGTGCGTATAGAATATCCTGACGGTAAAATAGAATTGATTGATAAGTAACGCTCCCACTGTTTATGAGGATGCCTTTCGTAAGATAATTTTGCCTTATACGCAAACCAAAAATTATCGATACGGGATTATGGAGAATTTTTACCGTTTGCTAAATGAAATCGATAACTGTATAGAACGTAATACAGCCTCGGATCCTTTGTATCAGAGTATTATTCCTGCCATAACGTACATAGAGTCGCACATAAACGAAAGGTTGCGTATAGGTAAGCTTGCCAAGCTATGCCTATTGAGTGAGAGTGCTTTTCGTAAGCGTTTTAAGATTTGCACGGAAAAGACGCCCATCGAATATATTTCGGATCTTAAATTGGAAAAAGCAACCGAGCTGCTTAGGAGCACCGATATACCGATAAATACAATAGTTTCGGATTTGAATTTTTATGATTCAGCACATTTCTATAAGCTTTTCAGAAAAAAGACAGGCGTTGCTCCGCCATTGTTCAGAAAAGCATAATCATAACGGGTATACGAAAATCGCGGAGTATCCGACAAAAATAAACCGCAAGACTTTTGCGAATAGAGGAGAACGAATTATGATATTATATCAAGCTATAAATTCATCGGTTTCATATAATTTTAACACGCGTGAATATGAGGACTGTAATTTCGTTTTACATCTTCATCGCGATTTTGAATTGATATACGTTAAAGAGGGAAATGCTACCGTTTCTATTGAGGGCGAGGATATTTCCGTTTCGGAAGGCGGTTTTGCTCTCGTGTTGCAAAATGAGGTACATAGCTTTTTCTGCGACAGCGATACACGAATATGGATAGGGGTTTTCTCGGAAGAATACGTAAGAGAATTTTCGGATGATATTAAGGGGAGAAAAATAATCAGCCACGTGTTTTATCCAACGGAAGAGGACAGGAATTTTCTGTTACGCCATCTCATTTTCGGTTGTCCAGATAAACACATATTAACGGCTGCGCTTACTGTGGCGTGCGCACTGTTTTATGATGCGTGTACGGGTACATTTTGCGGTGATGAGAAAATCAACCGTCCCAAAACGCATATCCATAAGATACTTGCTTATATATCCGAGCATTACACGGAAAATATTCATTTGTCGGATCTTGCCGCAGCACTGGGTTATGAGGAGCATTATCTGTCACGCTTGTTTAATTCTATCTTCAAAAAGAATTTTACGCTATTTGTTAATGAGTACCGTGTTTTACATTCGAGAAAGCTCATGCAGCAGCACAAGGATATGACGATTGCCGATATAGCCTTTGCCAGCGGTTTTGGCTCTGTCAGAAATTTTAACAGAGCATACCGTATGGTAACGGGCAGGTCTCCGTGTGATGACAGAGCGGATGGCAGCAAAAACAATATTGATAAATTAACGTAAATTTAACGCTGCAAATACAGCGTTACTATTGACATTTTTGCCCCGATTTGATAAAATAATTTTAACATCATCCGAGGGGGATTATATGAAATTTACGTTTGTACCTGATTACGTATTTTCCGCCTTTGATGAGATGAGTGCCGATTTTTTGGTCGGCATTGGCATCAAAGGCGTGATTTTAGATATAGATAATACACTTGAACCTTATGAAAATCCTGAGCCGGGAGAGCGTGTCAGAACATGGCTCAGGGCACTTGCAGACCGCGGGATCGGCTGTGCTTTTGTTTCGAATAACGACAGGCAACGCGTTGAGCGTTTCAATGCGGAGTTAGGTTTGCCTGCGTTTTACAAGGCAGGAAAGCCGTTTAAGAAGAATATACTTTTAGCTATGAAACAGCTTGGAAGCGATAATACGAATACCATTATGCTCGGAGACCAGATATACACCGACGTGTGGGCTGCGAGAAATGCCGGTATTCTTGCGGCGGTCGTTCCACCCATTAAGGATAAAACGGACGTTTTTACAAAATTCAAAAGATTGCTCGAAAAGCCCGTATTTGCTAAGTGCCGAAAGCTTCGCGGAAAGGGGGACGAAAAATGATGTCTGAAAACAAACGGGCACTGTTTGGTCCCGGTGGAAACAGCGATGCTTTCAGGCTCGCAGGCTTCTCGTCAACGACAGATGCTCCTATGTGGCTCTCCGAGATGGGTCTTAATGCTTATGAATATGAAGCGGGAAACGGAATTGCTGCGGGTGCGTCGGTGCTTGCAAAAATCGGAGAGCGTGCAAAACAGAACAAAATCAAAATGTCTTTTCATACGCCGTATTTCATATCGCTTTCCGGCGTAGTTACAGAAACGCGTCTGAGAAGTATTGATTATATAAGGCAAAGTGTTGATGCAGCTCGCTTGCTTGGCGCTTCGATCATTGTTGTTCATTGTGGCTCGTGCGCAAAAAATTCGCGTGATGAGGCAATGCGCCTTTCGGCAGACACTTTGATCAGGGCACTTGATGCAGTACCGCTTCACAATATCAAGCTTGGTATTGAAACTATGGGAAAGAAAAACCAGCTTGGAACTCTTGATGAGGTAATTGAGCTGTGCAGAATAGACAGCGCACTTTCGCCCGTGGTCGATTTCGGCCATTTGCGAGCGCGCGACTGCGGTACCGATTTTTCCGCAAAATCGGATTTTCTGCGTGCTTTCGATAAGATAGACAGGCTTTTGGGTTATGATACGGTCAACAGCTTGCACTGCCATTTTTCGAAAATCGAATGGACGGATAAAGGAGAGAAAAAACATCTTACGTTTGCCGATAATACCTACGGTCCGTGTTACAAACCGTTCGTTGAAGCAATTGCCGCAGCAGGAATTGCGCCTACCGTTATTTGCGAATCGGCAGGAACGCAATCGGAGGATGCATTGACAATGAAAAAATATTATGGAGATATACTATGAGCAGAGTAGAAAAAATAAGACAGACCTTAAAAGAAAAAGAGCTTGATGCTTTAATTGTACTCGATGAATTAAATCAGCAATATCTTTCGGGATTTGCTTTTACAGACGGTCTGCTGTTGATCACCATGCATCGTGCTTTTCTTATAACGGATTTCAGATATTATGAAATGGCACAGAATTCGGCATATAAGGAATATGAGGTTATAATTCCCGAAAACAGAAAAGAAACCGTTACAAAGCTATTGAAAGAGGACAGTTGCGAAAAGGTTGGATTTGAGGGCAACAGCGTGTCATTTGCGCTTTATACTCATTATTGCGAGTCATATCCGTTCTGCGAATTCATAAATATAGGTACTGCTATTGAAGAGCAACGCCAGATTAAGGATGATACCGAGATCGCCTTGATGCAAAAGGCGCAGGATATAACCGACGGTGCATTTTCCGAGGTCGTAAAACATCTTACTCCCAATATGACTGAAATAGAGGTTGCGGCAGAGCTGGAATATTTCATGCGCAAAGCGGGAGCCTCAGGCTTTGCCTTCGACACTATATCCGTTTCGGGTGATGCATCGGCGCTGCCACACGGAACTCCTCGGAACGTTAAGCTTCGCCAAGGCTTCTTAACCATGGATTTTGGCGCAAAATATAACGGATATTGCTCCGATATGACAAGAACAGTGGTGATCGGTAGGGCGGATGATAAAATCAGAAAACTTTACAACACCGTTCTTGAAGCACAGCTTGCCGCACTCGCTGCCGTTCGTGCCGGTGCCGATTGCGCTGATTGCGATAAGGTTGCCAGAGATATAATAGATTCGTATGAGGAGTATCGCGGTGCGTTCGGTCACTCGCTCGGTCATGCGGTCGGTCTCTTTATTCACGAAAAGCCGTCTCTTTCACGCATTGGCAAAGGAAGAGCACTCAGGGCAGGGGAGATAGTAACAGTAGAGCCCGGTATATACCTTTACGGAAAATACGGGTGCAGAATAGAGGATATGGTTGCCGTAACCGAAAGCGCTAACTACAATTTCACTCATTCTACCAAGGAACTCATTGAAATTCTCTAAAAATGCAACTTTTTTGACAAATTAACAAAAATATTTGAAATACCTATTGCAAAATGCAAAAAAATATAGTAAAATATCTATGTTAGTTATGGGATAATGATGCCCTGCAAAAAAATGAGGCGGTTGTGGCGGACTGCTTCGTATCGAAAAAATAATAATTCGCCGAGAAAAGGAAAATCAAAATGGTTACAGCAGGTGATTTCAAAAACGGTCTTACCTTCGAAATGGACGGAAAGGTTTATCAGGTAATCGAATTCCAGCACGTTAAGCCTGGAAAAGGTGCTGCTTTCGTTAGAACAAAGTACAGAGACGTAGTTACAGGTGCAATTCGTGAGGCATCCTTTAACCCCACAGCTAAGTTTGAAAATGCGGTTATCGAGCGTAAGGATCTTGAGTATCTCTACACCGACGGTGAGCTTTATTATTTCATGGATCCCGAGACTTATGATCAGGTTCCTCTCAACCAGGATAAGCTTGGCGATAACTTTAAGTTTGTAAAAGAAAATACAACTTGCCGTATCTCTTCTTGGAAGGGTAACGTATTTTCTGTAGAGCCTCCCACATTTGTAGAGCTTGCAGTTACGGAGACAGAGCCCGGCGTTAAGGGTGATACAGCTACGAACGTAACCAAGGCAGCTACGCTTGAGACAGGTGCGGTAATTAAGGTTCCGATCTTCATCAATGAGGGTGACGTGCTTAAGATCGACACAAGAAATGGCGAGTACATCGAGAGAGTATAATTACAATAAAACGAAGATACCTTCCCACTTGCGGAGGGTATTTTCTGAAAACGGAGGTTAATTATGGATATTAAAGAAAATGCGGCTTATATCAAGGGACTGTGTGATGGTTATGAGCTTGATTCCGCGTCAAAAGAGGGGAAAGTAATTTCCGCTATGCTCGACCTCATTTCAAAAATGGCAGAGCATATTGAGGATCTTGAGAAAGACTGTGCAGAGCTTCGTGATTATATTGAGGAGATCGATGAGGATCTCGGCATAGTCGAAGAGGATCTTTATATTGATGATGAATCCGATGATGACGAGGACGATTTCGATGAAGATTTCGAGGATGCTTTCGATAACGATTTTGATGGCGATGACTCGGGATATGATCAGTTTGTATGCCCTGCATGCGGTGAGGTGATCTGCGTTGACGAAACGCTTGATATCGCAGAGGTTACCTGTCCTGCTTGCGGTGAAAAGCTTGGCGACATTGAGATTTGCGGCGGTGACTGTGCTTCCTGCTCAGGCTGCAGCGAAGAGGAATAAAACTTTAAGTGCTGCTCTTTCTTTGAGTAGCACTTTTTGTTAAAAATTGTAAAAATTCGTAAGTTGCCAAAGTAAAATCCGTTTTCAAAAGCGGTGAGGAATTTGCCAAA
>CAZTWE010000063.1:0-12287 GCA_964617165.1 uncultured Ruminococcus sp. | reverse complement strand
GCCGATATACCTCAGGATGACTGTATACCTATAGACGACAATATTACATACGGTGGAAACGGTGATATCAGCGGCAATGGGTGCAAAGGTGGTAATGGCGGAAAAGGTGACAAGGATGCATATTCTCTTAGCGACACTTTTTACGGCGGAAAAGGCGGAAACGGTGGAAAAGGCGGAAACGGCGGAAACGGCGGCAGTGGTGAACGCTGCTCTCTTAGCAACACTCTTTACGACGGATATTTCTCGGAACGCGACGTTCCCGAGCTTGACATTCCCCGCCGCCTTGGCGGTAACGACGTTCCCGATTTTGACAAATACAAATACTACTATATGAACGGCTTTGAGCCTTACGGCAAGTATGAGCTTGTGCTGCTGACACCCGATCAGTATTATTTTATAAAAAATTGGGTCGGTGAAGAGGTTTTACATGAATACATAGAGAGGCTTGATAACGTTCTCTTAACAAAGCGCGGCTTCCGCTCGTTCAGCCACTTCAGGACTATTAAAAAGTGGATAATGATGGATATGCGAGTGTAGGCGAAGCAATTTCACTTTTGCGGCAGCAAAAACTTCACCGTGCATAGCACGGTGCGCAAGCGAGCAAAAAGTGAGGCGTAAAAATTTTACCTCACTTTTTTGTTTTTTGGTTACGCCTAAATGACGCAGCCCCACCTGTATTTTATTCCGCGGCTTTGAAGTTATATATAGGCTTGATGCGCGATATTATCTGTGCCGTAGGCTCGATGTTGTCTATTATATCCTTGATGTTCTTGTACGCCATAGGCGACTCGTCAAGGGTTTTCGGCACGATACAAGTAGAGTAGATACCTGCCATCTGCTCCATATATTCTTCCATTGTGAGGCGTTGGAAGGCCGCCGAGCGCGACATGAGACGGCCCGCACCGTGAGGTGCAGAGCAGTTCCAGTCCTCGTTGCCCTTGCCTATGCAGATGAGGGCACCGTCACGCATGTTGATAGGTATGAGCAGCTTTTCGCCTGCCTTGGCAGAAACTGCGCCCTTACGCAATATCATTTCCTCTATATCGATATAGTTGTGAACGGTATGGAAAGAGTCGAGTGCTGTAATGCCTACCTTGTCAAGTATTATTTCGGCTATTTTTTCGCGGTTGCGAGCGGCAAATTTCTGGCAGATATCCACATCGTGTATATAGTCGTCCATAAAGGTGCCGTACAGATAGCAAAGATCGCGGGGGATCGTAGTCTCCTTTTCCTCCCATTCCTTTGCCATTCTTTTGAGAGTGGATTGTATCTCGGAGCGTCTTTCATCCTCTCTGTAGGTGCGGATTATTTCCTCTCTTTGCTTGAAATATTCTTCCTTGCCGAGGTTCAGGTCAATAGCTACCTGCTGATGATATTCGGCTACCTGCGTGCCGAGGTTACGGCTTCCCGTGTGGATAACGAGGTATTTGTTGCCCTCATCGTCAACGTCGATTTCTATGAAGTGGTTGCCGCCGCCGAGAGTAGCAAGGCCGCGTTCTATACGTTTCATATCCCGCAGCGCTCCGAAGCAGCGAAGCCCTGTGAAGTCAAATTTTTCCTGTATGTCATCCCATACCTCTCTGCCGCAGGGGATGCAGTGCGCTGCCGCATCGAATTTTTCAAGATCAATATCTACCTTGCCGAGAGCCACCGTGTACATACCGCAGCCGATATCCACGCCTACCATAGAGGGTACTATTTTATCCGTGACGGTCATGGTAGTACCGATAGTGGCACCCTTGCCCGAATGAACGTCGGGCATTATTCTGATTTTTGAGGTGGCAAACGCCTCCTCGTCACATACCGCCTGAAGCTGTGCTATCGCGCCGTCGTCTATGATATCGGTATAGCATTTAGCGGTGTTGTATTTTCCTGTTATTGTTATCATTCTGAAATTCTCCTTTCGTCTCTTAGCATCGAGCCTTACGACTGTATTTTAACAAAAGCTCGGAGAGTTTTCACGGAAAAAAAGCTGCGAATTGTTATTTCGGCCCTGAATTTTTCTGCCTCATGAGTTTTTTTACGATAAGCTCACGGAAGCTGTACGGCTCCGTTACCTCAATCACGGGACCGAAAGAGAGAATACGGATAACAAGCTCTGCCTCATCCTCGCGCTGATACCTGATACGCAAGAGATAGGTGTTCTCGTCAAGCTGCTCGGCTCTTTTTTCAAAATGTGCAAAATGCAGCATGGCACGCTCGGGTGCATTTCGGTCATTTTTTATTTTCAGAGTGACGGTGGCATATTCAGCCGCCTTGCCTATAGGCTCTATTATATGCTCGCCGCAGTACCTTTTGCATTCAACCACGCTCGCGAGATTTATCACCGATAGAAAACGGCAGCCGTCCGTTATCAAGCGGAATTTATCGTCTCTCTCGGAATATTCGAGCCGTTTCGGCAGGCATTTCGTATAAACGTACTTGCCGCCTTGACTCAGTATACATATCTTTATCGGGGCACCGTCACGTATTGCGGAAAGTACGGTTTTGAATATTTCGACGTATTTTTCATCCTCGTAAGGATCACCGTCGGAATATTTATCATATACGAGGTAGTCCTCGGGTGAAAACAGGGGCTCTACGTCATCGGGTATTGAAAGCTCAATATCAAAGAGCTTGATGCGAGCATCGAGCGATATGGCGCGAAGCCACATAAGCTCAAGCCTTGTCAGCGGCATTGACGGAATATTCCGAATAGGCGTTGAGAGGTCGGGATGCATAAGCTGCCACCTGCCGCTTTTCATGGCGGGCAGCACGGTGAGCGCGCTTTCCCCGAATGCGTTATCGCTGACTATTTGCCGAAGCTCCTTTTCATCGGTGGGAGCACCGTCAAGGAGCCGTGCTATTATCTTTGCAACAGTGTTATAATAAGCGGAATAAAGCTCGCTGAATATCATGCCTCGCCCTCCTCTGAAACTCCGTAAATGCGGTACATTTCCAAAAGGTCGTCCTTGAAACGGTTTTCCGCAACGCGGTTTGTGAAATTCATCTGCTCGATGCGGCAGATAAAGGTTCTTATCCATGGGAGCATTTCGCTTGTATCGTATACCTCTGCCGTAAATCTGTAGGTATTGCTATCAAGCTTTTCAACTTGCCCTATTCTGCGCTCGCGCATCAGTCGCCGCACAATATATTCCTCACCGCGCTCGACCCTTACCGTAAACTCCACGTGTTCGAGGGACTCCTTGCCCGGGCGTGCGCGCCCCGTGCTGACGCCCCACATCTTTCCCTGCATACGGTCAAGCTCCCCTCGGAGCTCATCAAAGCGCACCTCAGGCTCTCCATGCCGCACGTTTGACAAATAATCAATGCGGAAGGATCTGATGCGTCTGAACGTCGGATGATAGGCTAAAAGATGCTGTCTGCCGTTTTGCACGCTTATAAAAACGCGAAGAGGGATGATCGTAATGTCCACGGGCTCGCTCGCCTGCCTGTTCGCATTACTGACGGTGATAGAGCACTTCTTTTGCATAGCCGAAAAAAGGGAGGCTAAAACACCGCTGTCTATCGCGCCCGTTATGTAGTGGTGCTTAAATGAGAACGGCTCGGTGCGCTTATCGGTTTTATCGAGAAGGTATGATCCTATAACAGAGCAAGGCGCCGCCTCGGAATAAAAGCTCAGCGCCGGGGCGGCATCGCTTATATCTATGCTTTCGGCTCTTCTGTAAAGCGTGCGCTTGCCGAGCTTTTGCACTTCGATTATTCCAATCTCACAGTATTCCTTCAGCTTTTTGCGCACTGTGGATTCGTCAAACATCATGGGAGAGGGAAAGGCTGATAGGTACTCTTTGTCTATCTTTTCAATGATCGCCGGCAGTGGGAGTGCGATTTCGGGCGCGCTCAGTATATCAAATATTATAAAATGAAGAGTAATATCCTTGTCCGTAAAGCTTTTCGCTTTCCAAGCCCTGTAAAGAGGATTGTGTACCGTGCTGCGGCTGTCTATTGATATAAATACGTTTTTTCCCTCAGCGCTTCGCACAAAGCTCATGTGCTCACCGAGCCAGCTGTCTATGCGGCGGCGTTCATCATCATAAGAACGTGCGCTTTTTGCATTGTAGTCCTCGCGGCTCTTGAAGCCGTAAACGTAAAATTCGCGCATATATGCCCGAATTTTTTCAAAATTCTTTATCAGCTCACTGTATGACGACATGCAACTCCCCCTTTTATATCTTACGTTTAAAGTATACTATATCTTACGGACAATGTCAACCGTGAGAGATTGCGGTATAACTTTTTTCTTATTCTCACGTTACCTGAAAAAGAGAAATTCTACTCTCGGTAGAAAAAAGTTAAAAAAATACCCCAAAAAATCCAAAATTCTACTCTCTGAATGTTCCCACCCCGATTTTTTTGTGTTATAATTACCGTAGAACTACCGACCGTAAGGAGTGGACGTAATGGATAGAATGGCTATAGGCAATAACGTATCAAAGTACAGAAAGCAAAACGGCATGACACAGTCTGCGCTGGCAGAGCTTCTCGGAGTGAGTGACAAAAGTGTAAGCAAATGGGAAAACGGGCAGGCTTATCCCGATATAACCCTCTTACCAAGGCTTGCTGAGATCTTCGGAGTATCGATAGACAGTCTTATGCTGGGAGAGGAAAAGGGAATAACAGTTGCCGGCACGATAGTGATGGATATCGTAAAGAATATCGAAAGCTATCCCGAGATGGGTATGCTCGCAAACGTATCGGACATAGCATATTCGGTAGGCGGCTGCGCTCCTAATACGGCGATTGACCTTGCGAAGATAGATAAGCGCATCCCTGTAAGTGCGATAGGCAAGGTAGGCACGGATGAGAACGGCAGATACATAGTTTCGCAGCTACAGAAGTACGGTGTCGACGCGAGCAAAATATCTTACAGCTCAAAAAGCCCTACAAGCTTTACGGACGTAATGAGTATCCCCTCGGGCGAGCGTACGTTCTTCCATAAGAGAGGCGCGAATGCCGAGTTTGACCCTGAGGACGTAGATATTGACACACTTAACTGTAATATTCTGCATATCGGATATATTCTTCTGCTCGATAAATTCGATGCTGAGGATAAGCAGTACGGAACGGTTATGGCAAGATTTTTGCATGACGTACAGATGCGCGGTATCAAGACCTCGATAGACCTTGTCAGCGACAGCCGGGGCAATTTCGAAAAAAAGGTCATCCCTGCTCTGAAATACTGCAATTACGTAATAATCAACGAGATAGAGTGCTGTAGCATCTGGCGGCTTGATGCGCGCCGCGAAAACGGTAGCATAAACAGGCAGAACGTTCGCCTTGCTATGGAAAAAACACTTGCCGCAGGCGTTAAGGACCTTGTTGTGGTACACTGCAAGGAATGTAGCTTTGCCATGACTAAAAACGGAGATTTCACCGAGATCGCTTCACTGAGGGTGCCCTCTGAGGATATAAAGGGAACTGTCGGTGCGGGAGACGCATTCTGTGCAGGATGCCTTTACGGTATATACAATCATTACACAGAAAAGGAAATGCTTGAATTCGCATCCGCAGCGGCGGCATGCAGCTTGCTTGAAGCGAACGCTGTTGACGGTATGAAAGACAGAAATGAAATATTACGGCTTGCCGAAAAATATGGTAGGAGGACGGTATGAAAAAGTCAACGTTTGACACCCAGGTGAAAAAGACGCTCGAATATTTTGAGCGTGCCGGTATAGTTATCAGCGAGGAAGAAAAGAGTCGGATAGAGGTAGTGGATTTCGGGCTTGATATTGTGGAGAAAATGGGCTTGCAGCTTCTCACCTACGTGAACACCGAGCGCGTGTGTGCAAAGGAAATGGTACTGCTTCCGTATCAGACCTGTGCTGAGCACATGCATGTTCCGACAAATGGGATGCCCGGCAAGGAGGAGACCTTCCGTTGCAGATACGGAAAGGTGTATCTCTACGTATCGGGAGAGGGAAAGCGCGAGGATATTCAGGCGCGCATGCCCGAGAGCGAGGTCAGCGTGTTCCACGAGGTCGTGCTCAATCCCGGTGAGCAGTACACGATAATGCCCGAGACTTGGCATTGGTTCCAGGCGGGAGAGGACGGAGCCGTTATCTCCGAGTTCTCCACAAGAAGCACCGATGAGACGGATATTTTCACGGACAAGAGACTTGTGCGTGAGCCGAAAATAGAAAATTGAAATAAAAAGTGAGGATCGATTTATGCTTGTAAATTTAAACGAAGTGCTTTTTGACGCACAGAAAAACAAATACGGCGTAGGCTTATTCAACACCACAGACCTTGATATGCTTGAAGCGGTAATATCCGCGGCAGAGGAGCTGCGCTCTCCCGTTATTATCGGAACAGCCGAGGTGCTTCTCCCCTACGGAGAGCTCAGCCTCATCACCCCCTCTCTTGTACACGCTGCAAAGAACGCATCGGTTCCCGTTGTTCTTCACTATGATCACGGTGTTACGTTCGAACGCTGCATGGAAGCAATAAAGCTCGGATTTTCCAGCATCATGTTTGACGGCTCCGCATGCGAGGTGAGTGAAAACCTCAAGGCAACAAAAGAGATAGTTAAGATAGCTCATTCCTTCGGTGTTACCGTTGAGGGCGAGATAGGTCACGTAGGTCAGGCTGACACTGCGGATAACGAGATATCCGACATGTACACAACTCCCGAGGAGGCTGTTTCATTTGTGGAAAGCACCGGGGTTGACGCTCTGGCTATCGCTATAGGAACTGCTCACGGAGCATACAAGTCAAAGCCCAAGCTTGATATCGGAAGACTGCAAAAAATAAGGAGCGCACTCGACACGCCCCTTGTGCTTCACGGTGGATCGGGACTCTCGGATGACGATTTCAGAAACACTATCAAAAACGGAATTGCAAAGGTAAATATCTTTACAGACCTTTGCGTAGCAGGCGAGCTCGCAATGAGTGCCAACGCATCGGACGGCTCTCGCGGAATGTACGGATACCTTGACACAAGAAACAGCAAGGTTGCGGCAATGAGAGAAGCGGTAAAGAAAAAAATGCTGCTCTTCGGCTCTGACAACAAGTATTGATAACTTAATAAATAAAGCACGCCCCGGCGCAAAATACTGTAAAAGCGCGGGGGCGTGTCGTTTTTTGTTGTTTTATTCATTTATATAAGTAACAAGCTCGGACAGCTCCTTGCGCTTTTTCACGCGCAGAGCATCATCGCTCTTGGGATAGCCGATAGAAATAACGAGGCGCATGGCTTCGTCAAGCTTGCAATATTCTTATATTGCTTCACTTTTTCGACTTTTTCTGTGAAAAATCTACTCTCTTACGGCTACCCCTTTAGCTTAGCTCCGAGAGCCGCCGATTTTACGTAAGGCTGCTCTGATATTACTATCATAACGGGTGCCTCTGATGCGAATTTATTCATTCCCATGCCCTGTACCGCTGAAGCAACGCGCGAGGCGGCCTCGCCTTGGCAGACCGTCAAATGATACGGCCGACCGTCACACGCTGACAGTGCAAGTCTTGCCGCTGACAATATCGCCTCTATTTTTTCATTCTCAACCTGTCTTTCGGCATCATAGCTTCGGCAGGATTGCCGAGCTGTGGCTATTTCCATAAAATTCATACCTTTTCCTCCTTGTTCAGAATTGAAGATAAAAGCCCCGTAACTCCGTCGTAAATATCGCGAAAGGCGAATAGAGAGAAAAATGCAAGAATGTCTGCTTCAGTATTGTTATCCCACAGCCTTTTCGGATGCTGTTACGTCAGCTATCATTAAAGATATACTGTGCTATATTGCTCAAAACGTAACCTCGCATAAATTCGAGCTACCCAAAATAGTTCAAAAAATAATGCTTTACATTGGGCAAAATTACGACAAAGAGATCAGCAATTCTCAAATAGCCGATGAATTCGGATATCATTCATATTATCTCAACAGGATATTTAAAGAGAGCACGGGAACAACTATTCATCAAGCGGTTATACTGGAGAAAATGCGAGTGGCTAAACGCTTGCTAAAGGAAACCGACCTTTCTATCGCTTCTGTGGCAATAGAGGTAGGCTTCCCCGACAGAGCACAATTTTGTACAATCTTCAAAAAGCATACAAGGTATACTCCAAAGGAGTATAAGAATTACAATATATGAAGCTCGCGGCGGGGAAAATGATATGTTCGTATCTCTATAAAAAATAAACGGCTTGCCGTTGTCTATATTTCGTTTCTTTTAATAATGGTATTGATGCTATTTACGGTAGGGTGCAATTCGGAGCAATCACCCTCAAAGCTTATGGAAAATAGGCTTTCTCTTTTCAAACGTGCAAACGTAGCCGAAGATCTCGCAAGCAAGCTTTGCGGCCTCGGCGGTATACTGACCCAAACGGCTGACGTCGTGCGCATCAGACCCGACGGTCACGATCTCGCCGCCAAGCTCACGGAAACGCCTCAGATAATCCGCTGAGGGAAGAAAATCGCCGACGCGGTCGCATCCGCTTGTGTTTATCTCCATTCCCCTGCCCCTCTGAGCCAGAATTTTCATTATCTCATCGCAAATATCTCTGTAATCCGCATAGCGAAGCGGCTTTTTCGTGGGATTGTACGCCGATTTACAAACGTAATTTATATGCCCGAGCGCATCGAAATTATCGTGCGCCTTGACGCAGGCAAGCGTCTGCTCAAGATATTTTCCGAACGGATCGTCGGTCGTGCCCCAGTATTCCTTATAATAAGGATCCCAACCGCCGACATTGTGAACCGAACCGATTATGTAGTCGAACTCCCTCTGCGACGCAAGCGCATCAAGCTCAGGGGAATTCCACTCCGTAAGACCGTACTCAACTCCGCGACGGAGCAGAACCTTGTCGGAGCGCAACCGATCAAATTCCTCGGCATATCTGTCGAGGCTGAAAAGATCGTGAACCCCGTTGGGGTCCGAGGCGTGATCGTAATGATCGGTGAAGCATATCTCACGAAGCCCCAAGCGCTCGGCCGTCGCAACAATGTTTTCGGGCGACTCGGTTGAATCGTGGGAAAGACGGGAATGCAAATGATAGTCAAACATAAAAAATCCTTTCTGTCGCCGTGCGACAATGTCAGCGCTCGATCCTCAAGGTCTCGCTGGGAGCTATCTTATACGTTACCTTGTCAACGTCGATCCGGATCTCAAAGCGAGACGGGTTGTAGACCTTATATCCGTCCGCGCTGTAAATCAGGCTCCTGTATGCCTGAACGCAATCGTAGATCTCAATATTCGTTGCATATCAAAGCTCGTCTTTCTCCGCAAAGCGGCGGCAGATCTCTTCCGTATGGTCCCAGTTATCGTTGCGGTCAAGCTCAAAGCTGTGACCCCAAATGTAGAAAAGCCTCGGGACGCGCCTTGCGTGATATGCGCGCTCGGAAATATCGATCGCAAAAAACTCCTCGTCCGTTTAGTTGAATTTGCGTGCACTGTTAAATATCTATTTTAATGTTATGATCGTTTTTGATGTTTTGCAATATTTCCGATGAAAAGTCACGCGGGAGCCTCGGCAGGCGTTTCTACTCTCCGTTGCCCCATTATATCACACTTTCAGGGAAAACACGCCGAAGCGTGATGATATGCCAAACCTGCGGTTGGGATAAAAAAAGTCGCATCTTATTGATACGACTTTTTTGGTGCGGGAAACGGGAATCGAACCCGTACGGTAAAACCACACGCCCCTCAAACGTGCGCGTCTGCCAGTTCCGCCACTCCCGCAGAACGATATGTATTATACCATATCGTTTTTGCAATGTCAAGTGATTTTTTAAAAAAATTATGTTTTTGTGATTTTGCCGCTTTTGATTTTCACTTCACGAAAAAAATCAAATCAAGAGGCGTGCCGTTTCACGAAAACGGTGCGGTGACATGCCTGTGCGTTTTTTGAAATCGGTCGAAAAATTGGTGAAGCTGTTGTATCCGCACGCTTCAGCTATCTCGTTTACCGACATATAGGTTTCCCGAAGAAGCTTCTTTGCCGCCTCAATACGGCGCAGGATCACGTAATGATGCAGAGTCATTCCGAGAGAGGCGCGCATCAGACGGTTTACGTGATACGGGTGATAGCCGATCATCGCTGCAAGGCTTTGGTTTGTCAGAGGCTCGCGGTAGTGCTCGTTTACGTAGTTTATAACCTCGTTTATTTTTTGAAAGCTTCGTCCACCGTGGCGGCAAGCCCTGACAAGCTCTATCACCGCATCCTTCAAATATGCGGAGCTCATTTCGCGGAAGCATTGTTGCTTTGCTTCAAATTCGGCAAGTATTTTCTTTATTCTGTCGTAAAGATAACCCATTCCGTACATCACAAAAGGAAGAGAGAACATATCACAGTCGGTAAGCTCTACTCTCTCAGTAATTCTATCCTCCGAAAAAAGCTCCGACGGCACAGGGTCGATTGGACGTTCAAGATCCGAGCGGCTTTGGGTCATATCAAAATTTATGCTGACTGTTGAAAAGGACGCATTTTTGCCGAAGCGGTATTCCACCCCTGGCGGCACGAATACAACAGTATCGCGTGCAAGCTCATAGCTCTTCTCGGCAATACTGACACTGCATATATCCGACGTTATGTAGTAAAGGTGGCAGTCATAGGCGCGGTAGCTGTTCATCTGTCCCGGAACGTAATCGAATGCATAAGCAAATCTTATATGAGGGTTTATTTCGTTAAGCTTCATGGAAAATGTTCCTTTTTTTAAAATTTATGTTTGCTTTTTATATTGATTATAGCTCATAAAAATGTTAAAATCAAGTCATAAGGTGTATTAAATCATCTGGATGGAGAAGCATTATGAAAAAATTGAGCTTTCGCGCGGTATTTAATGACGGCAGCACAGCCGAGCTTGTGAGAAAAGAGGGCAGCAAAGAGGTATTCTATACTCTCCCCGCATCCTGCTTTTCCGATAAGGAAACGGTTGAGATAAGCTGCTCGGAATTTAACAGGCAGGTGGGAGACGAGGGCTATTACGTTATCCCCGGCAATGAGCATACGGCAGGTACTGCAATTGTTCGTTTTGAGAAAAGAGACGTGGAAAAGAATTATATAAACGTTGATCATCCGTCTCTTGGATTTATGGCAACGGTGCTTTCGGATGCAACGTACGTTGTAATGATAGACCGCACGTATCTTTATCACCTTACCGTGAATTATAACGGCGGGGCTTACCGTACGAGTGTCAGGATCGTATCGGGAGCTCAGCCTGTCGTTGATGACGTAATAATAAGAGTGCTGACACTTCCCGTCGGCTCGGATTATAACGACGTGGCACGTGCAGTGCGCAATTACAGGACAGCCTTGGGAGAAATAAAGCCGCTTTCGGAAAAATGCCGCGAGCGAGCTGAGCTTGAATATGCCAGAAAATATCCCCTCATAAGAATACGCATGGGCTGGAAGCCCGTTCCGCCCGACGTAGAGCATCAAACGACGGAAAACGAGCCTCCGATGCACGTAGCATGCACGTTCCGCCGCGTGAGAGAGCTTGCAGACAAAATGAAAGAGATCTGCCACGGGTTGCCGAGCTGGGCTTCCGCGGTCTGCATTATATAGATTGCTTATCAATAATGCGCCCTGTCGTGTGCTTCAACGAAAATCATCCGTCGTGCCTGTCACATTCTATAGCACGTATGCATGAGATAATGAAGCTCTCTTCGGAGCTGATGGGCGGATTTTCCTCCGAGGGGTGCGCGGATTTCTGCATGAGCGAATTGGATTTCTCGCTCTATAACACGTTTAAATCAAATATCGGAGTATATTCAACAAAGGGTGAGAATTGTCTCGTTGATGAGGTTGTACCGCTCATTGAGCTGACCTATCACGGAATTCTTCTCTACAACCCCTCTTCCTTTACGGTAAACTATACCATAAAGGAAAAGGACACCGCAGTCGTGCAAAATCTGCTCGGCGGCAGACCTGCAATGTATTTTTATTCAAGATTTGTCACCGAAAAGGAAACGCCCTTTACAAGTCTCGGAAACAACTGGATGGGCGAGATAGACCTCACGTGTGATACGGATGAGGATATGATGAAAAGCGTTGACGCAGTTTTCGCTGCGGCATCCGAGTATTCCGCGCTTTGCGATAGGCAGCTTGTGTTCTTTGAGTCGTATAAGAAGCTTGAAAACGGACTTCGCATAATGCGCTATGAGGACGGAGTGGAGATAGCGGCAAACCTCACGGACGCCACCCTCTTTTGGCAGGGGGCTGAGATCGAGCCTCACTCATACAAGGTTTTTCGCGGTGAGGAATGATATTAAATGAAAGGTACGGGGTCAGAGGCTGTTCTCATTAAGAATTTATGAAAATCAGAGAAAAAATGAAGTAAAAAACATGCGGTT
>CAZTWE010000062.1:0-12354 GCA_964617165.1 uncultured Ruminococcus sp. | reverse complement strand
CTCTAAATCCGCACGCCCCATGAGTCTGCCTCATTAAGAATTTGCTAACTGCATGGTTTTTACTTCATTTTTTCTCATTTTTTCTCTGATTTTCATAAATTCTTAATGAGACAGACTCGTTTTGGAGTCTTGTGCGTTCGACCCTCTTGCCGGGGGCGAAGAGAATTGGCACTCTTGTATGCGATAGAACATCGCTTAATCAAATTATGCCAAACGCCTGATTTATTCCGTGTGAAATTATCTTTGACGAAGCAGCCGTAATACCGTCTATTTCCCTTGGCGATACGAACATGTTTTCAATTCCGTCATGCCCGAAGCTGCGTAGTCCCGAGTCTGCGAGTAAGAGCCGTGCATTTATCACAGTCGGCACGCCTATGGCTATTACGGGTATTCCAAGCGTTTTTTTGTTTAGCGGAGCTCTGGAATTTCCTATTCCGCTTCCGGGAAATATTCCCGTGTCGGATATTTGTATCGTAGTTCCGAGTCTCTTTGCGGATTTCGATGCCAATGCATCGATAGCCAAAACCGCATCCGGCATTATCCTGTCGCAAATTCCCATGATAAGCTCCGAAGCTTCCATTCCGCTTTGCGCCATAACTCCGGGTGTTATCACTGCGATCTCAGAGCATTCCAGGTCTCCAAACATAGCTCCGTCAAATTCCTTGATGTGCATTGTTGCGTTTATTGCGTTTGCGGTTTTCGGGCCTACTGAATCCGGGGTCAGCTCCGCGTTACCAAGCCCGACGACAAGGAGCCTTTCGGGGTAGATGTTAAGTCTGTCAGCCGCAAGGCAGAGCTCCTTCGCTATTTCGTTTGCGGCATCGTCTATCTCTTCCTCATCAAGCTTATCCATCCTCGGAAGCGTGAGCGTGTCGTAGTTTCCGATGGGACGCCCGATAGATCTCGCACCCTCCTCGCTCGATATCCTGATGCGCTCCCACACGTAGCCGCCTGAACTTTCTTTTTTCAATTCTACCCCCTGTATTCCCGTATCAACTTTCCCTCTTTCACATGCGAGATCCGACACGGGCAGGGGGGTACTGCTAAAATCTTCGTACATTTCACATCACCGTCTTTCATTTTTCTAACATTGTTGACACAAATTTGCCAATATATGCTTATTTGTTCGATTTTGACAAGCTGTTTTTGACGTTTTTGTGCAATTGGACGAAAATACGCCTTAATAAAATTAAAGATTGAAAAAGCTTTTATTTTGTGCTAAAATATATGAGTAAAGCAATACATCGGAGGAATGTTATGAAAAGGATTATTAGTTTGCTTCTTTCTCTTTCGCTGCTTCTGGCAAGTGTTTCGGTTCTTGCTTCCTGCGGAGCACCGAAGGATGACGGCCCCGAGATAAGCATTTATCTTGGTGAGCGTATTTATGATTTTGACCCTACCGACTATTATGTTGACAGCAACGCTGAGAGCGTTATGGGGCTTCTCTTTGAGCCGCTTTTCAATATCAATAGCAAGGGCAAGCTTGAAAAGGCTATGGCTGAAGACTACCGTGTAGACGAGGCTGAGCGCACCATCGTTATCACCCTCAGAGAGTCCTATTGGTCTGACGGAGCTACTGTTAAAGCAGAGGATTACGTGTATTCATGGTGTAACGTGCTTCTTAACCCCAACGTAGCAAATCCCGCAGCTGCTCTCCTTTACGATATAGAGAACGCTGTTGAGATAAAGAACGGAACCGTTGACTCACTTTATGAATTCGGTGCTGTTGCTACGGGTATAAAGGAGATCACAATAAAGTACAGAAAGGGTGCCGATTACAATCAGCTGCTCAAAAATCTTGCCTCTGTTGCGACTGCACCTATCCGTCAGGATATCGCTACGGTATACACGTCCGGTTATTGGTCGAAGCTTGTAAACTCCGCTATTTCCAACGGTCCTTTCATGATCGCGGGTATCAACGAGGAAGATAACGCATTTACGCTTGTTCGTAATATAGGTTATCACCAGGCTACCACTACTGTTGACTACGATAACAACGTTGTTCCCGGCAAGCTTGTTTCTATGCTTACAAGAAACAATGAGGAAACAACGCTTACGTACGATGATATAGAGAACAAGACCGTGTTCTACATGGCAGACGCTTCTCTTGCTGACAGAGCTGCAAACAAGAGCAACGCAACCGTTGCAGACGATCTTTCTACATATTCCTACGTTTTCAATACAAGCAATCCGCTCTTCGCTATCAAGGAAGTAAGGCAAGCTCTTTCCATGGCGATAGACCGTAATGCAATAATAGAAGCGATAACCTTCGGTAAGGCAGCTACAGGCTTCCTGCCCGATGCGGTACTTGATACAAGCACGGGTAAGACCTTCAGAGCGGAGGAGCTTATAAGCAAGAGTGCTAAAGTAACCGAAGCTAAGGCACTGCTTGACGGCGTTGATTTGACCAAGATAGATACCGCGTTCACACTCACTGTAAATAATGATGAAGAATCTCTTGCAATAGCTAATCTTGCAAAGGCGGCATGGGAGTCTCTCGGACACGGAATATCCGTAACTGTTGCTGCTGCGGGAACTATTTCCTCTACGCTTTCCGACGGAACGACGTTTGAGGATTCCGAGATACAGGTGCTTGTTAACCAGGCATCTCGCGGAGTGCGTAACTTTGACGTTATAGCGGTTGACTGGCAGATGTATTCAACCGATGCATTCGTAGCACTTGCTGCATTTTCCACAAAATACAGCGGCTGCGGTGTTGAACTTCCTTACCTTACTAAATATTACGGAAGCTTCGGCGGTTATGCCGATTCCGATTACGATGAGCTTATCGCATCGGCATACAAGACCTCCGATAAGGCAAAGCGCAGCGAGCTGCTTCACTCGGCTGAAAAGCTGCTTGTTGAGTCTGCATGTATAGTTCCTCTTGTTTATAATCAGAACTTTGCATTTATCAGCCGTGACATTTCGAACGTAGCGGCGAACGGACTCGGTGATTTCGTATTCACCAAGGCTAAGCAGAAAAACTACAGAGATTATATCGAGGATTAACTCAGCCTGACGGCTGAAATTGGCTGCCGACCTAAAGAAAGGTGGGCAGCCAATATCAATTGATTGAAAGAGAATGGCAAAGCAATGAAAAAACAGTCTAAATTTCAGCTTCAAAGCTTAACGGATATAAAGATCTTTTTGCTTTTTCTATTGGATAATATCCGTTATCCGATAGACTTTACTACCTTAACTAAAATAATAAGTGACAACGTTGAGGACATAACCTTTGATTACGAGTCCTGCTTGCGCGAGCTTGCTGATTCCGAGCATCTGCTTTTTGATGAAATAGACGGTACGAGGTATTATATGATATCGGATAGCGGCAGGCTTATCGCCGCAGAGCTTTACGATAGGCTTGACCCCGCTTTCAGAGAGGCAAGCATAAAATCAGCCGCGAAGTATATATCTCTTTCCAAAAGTAATGCTACCGTTTCTTCAAAGATAATAGAACTGGCAGATAAGCGCTTTGAGGTAACGATAGGAGCCAAGGATAGCCTTGGAAAGGTATTTTCTCTATCAATTACCGTCACGTCAAGAGCTGATGCCGAAAAGATAGTTGCGAATTTTGAGAACGATCCGGACAGTGTACACAGGGGAATTCTTTTCTGCATAACAGGTAAGATAGAGTACATGCCGTAATAATTCTGCACTTAATACAAATTTAACACAATTTAGTGTAATTTGACTGCAAATTTGTAAGCTACAACAAAAAATGTTGTACAATTTTGGCATATTTTTAGATTTATTTTGAATAAAAGTATTGACAAAAAATAAAATTGAAGCTATAATATTCTTATACAAACTTCGGAGCGAGTATGAATTCCTTTAAAAAGTGCGAATTGAGCGATATTCTCTATGCAATAAGGTCGGGCTTTGATGCTGATGCGGCATTCGCTGAGCTTGAGGCAAGATACATACCACTGATGAATAAGCGCGTAGCTATGTATTTCGATACTGCGAGCAATACGTCAGAGGCTATGCAGGAGGCGAGGATAGCACTGCACAGTGCAGCTCTTACATACGATTCTGAAAAATGTAACGGTGTAACGTTTGGTCTTTACGCGGGCGTTTGCATCGCCAACAGGCTTCGTTCTCTTCTGCGCAGCAATGCGAGAGTCAGTGAAAAGGAGTCTCAGCTTGAGCTTGCCGAGCATATCAGCTCGGGGGTCGATCTTGAGTCCTTTATCGCAACTCGCGATCTGTGCGAGAGGGTTATGAGCGTTGCCGAATCCGTCCTTTCGGAGTATGAGTACGAGGTGTTCCGTCTTACTTTCGAAAGATATACGACAAGAGATATAGCGCATAAGCTTGGCAGAACTGCGAAATCGGTTGATAATGCAAAGACGAGGATTTCCAAAAATCTGCGTAAAAACAAGGAAATATGCGAGATACTCTCCAGCATTTATTAGTTTACATGCCCAAGTAGCTTAAGGGAGAGCGTTGGTTTACAAAGGCGTCGGTTGGAATCCGTCTAAGGGCAAAAATAATACCTATTTTAAGTGAGGAAAAACAAACATGTTCCAGGACAAGACATTGAAGTGCAAAGATTGTGGCAACGATTTCGTGTTCACAGCAGGTGAGCAGGAATTCTATGCATCGAAGGGCTTTGAGAATGAGCCTTCCAGATGTAAGGACTGCCGTGCAGCAAAGAAGAATGCACAGAAGGGTGCAAGAGAGATGTTCTCTGCTGTTTGCGTACAGTGCGGTAGCGAGTGCCAGGTGCCCTTCAAGCCCACCGAAGGAAAGCCTGTTTACTGTAGCGCATGCTTTGCAGCTAAGAAGGAAGCTCAGGAGTAATTCCCGGCAAAAGAAAAAAGCCGCCCGAGAGGTGGCTTTTTCTTTTGCCTCGGTTCTAAATATTTTAAAAACATACTGTACAAATTAAAAACTTTGTGTTATAATTAAAATGTATAATTATAGTCATAGGCAACAAACCGTAGGCTTGCCGAAGAGGAAACGTTATGGAAAACAAGAAATTCAAAAGAAAAAATACACAGAGCAATGAGTCGAGAAAGTACAAGCAGGGGCGAGAAACAGAAGCACGTGATGATGCTATAGGTACCGAAAGCGAGGTCGCGAGCAATCTTGTAATAGGAAGAAATGCAGTGAGAGAGCTTCTTTCGGGTGACACGGATGTGGAAAAGGTATACGTACAGCGCGGAGAGCGCGAGGGCTCTATAAATCTTCTTGTGAGTATGGTAAAGGAGAAAAAAATCCCCTTGATCGAGCTTGACCGTTCCAAGCTTGACAGGATGTGCGCAAATGCGCGTCATCAGGGGATAATAGCGGTTGCCTCGGAGCATGAATACTCTACAGTGGATGAGATACTTGAATACGCGGAAAGCCTTGGCGAGCCGCCTTTTATAGTTTTGCTTGACGGTGTGGAGGATCCGCACAATCTCGGAGCCATACTCAGGAGTGCCGAGTGCATGGGAGCACACGGTGTAATAATACCTAAGCGTCGCGCGGTAGGATTAACGCCTACCGTAGCAAAAGCATCGGCAGGTGCTATAATGCATATCCGTGTGGCAAAGGTTACAAATCTTGCATCGACCATAGATGAGCTGAAAGAGCGCGGGATATGGTTTTATGCAGCCGATATGGGCGATAGCTCCATATATGAGAGGGATATGAGGGGAGCTGTCGGAATAGTTATGGGAAGCGAGGGCGACGGAATATCTCGCCTTGTGAAAGAGAAATGCGATTTCGTCGTATCCATTCCAATGTACGGAAAAATAAATTCGATGAACGTATCGTGTGCCGCAGCAGTCATTCTCTCTGAGGTTGCGCGGCAGAATAAAGGGGAGGTAAATCGATGAGGGATAATATCAGCTCAGACGGCGGCAATTCCGCTGATGATGTTAAAAAGAGCGCATTTTCCGCAGAGAGTGTTGAATTTGACTTTGAAACAGCGGTTTTTGATTCCGATAGCGTCCTTGATGCCACCGATACGTCTGAAAGTGCCGAAATGTCGGGAAATGGTGAAACAGGCGAGTCGCAAAGCAAAGCAAAGCCTGTCGGTGTGAATGACGAGGAGTTTGATATACCGGACACCGTAGGCTTCAGCGATGCCTTTCCCGCGACCGATTATGTATCAACTATCTGGAGACCGTATGTTCCGAGATTTACCGAAATTACCGAAAATCAGTATCACTTTGCGGATAACAGCGCGGTGAAAGCGAAGCTGGCGGAGGATGAAGCAAAGCTCAGCGGTGAGGGCGGAGGCTCCTCTGCCATAACGGGTAGTGGCAGTGCCCCTCTAAAAGCAGGACCTAACATCAGGGTAGAAAAGGTGGAGGGAACTACCGGCATATCCTCATCCGAGCGCACCTACCCAACCGCAGAGATCGTCTCCACTGTGCCCGATGCCGTTGTCGTAAACGTAAACGGCAGCAGAAATTCAAAAAAGGATACTATCAACGTATTCAAATTCCCTGAGGAAAAGGTAGAGTCGCCTACGGAAAAAGTTGACGGTGAAGAGCTTGAGCGTCGTGAGATAAGCGATCTTACAGGACACAAGTGGGATGAAAAGAAAGAAACCGAGTCATCGGTTCCGCCTGCCTCAAACACTGATTTCAAGGATGAGGAGGAGTCATCGGAGCATGAATTTTCAGCAGATGCTTTTTCAAGCGAAACCCCTTCCGCCGTACAGGAGGATGCGGTGTTCCCCGAGGACTACGACTATCTTCCGAACGGGTACGACCCTGCGGATACACCCAAAAACGCTAACGATACCTCTGAATATAATTCATTCTCCATGCGAGAGACCTTCAAGGATAGATTTCTTGATACCATAATGTCCGTTAGAATAAGACTGATAGTTGCGGTGGTTCTTGGCGTATTTACTCTCGCTTTTGAGATGTTTCCTTTACATATAGCTGCATTTTTCGGTCTCGGTACTGTAGATAATGCCGTTATGTTTATTGATTGCGCATTGATAGTAGGTATGCTTTTGATATCACTGCCTGAAATAATTCGCGGCTTTAGAATTTTGATGTCGGGCGCAATATCATCCGAGTTTACATCGGTGATAGCGGCACTCGGAATATTCTCGTATACGTTGTATATTACGTTGGTATCTGCGGACGAGTATATTTTACTTGGTTCGGTCTATGCCGTATCAGTTATCAATTCAATAGTTGCAACCAATTATTTGAATATTGCTTCGTTCTCGGCATTCAAGGTTATATCCGAGCGCGGTAAAAAGAGCATAATAGACTGTAAAATGACGAGAAATCTCGAAACTCACAACCATGCGCTTGACGGTGTTGTGGATGAATACAAGTCTAAATGCGCTAAGGTGTTTGACGCCCTGTTTGTCGGTGGATTTTTCAGAAATTCAAAAAAGAACCGCGAGAATACAAGGAACAATATAATAACGCTTTCCGTTGTTTTCGGTGTGGCGATTGTTTTGGCGATAGCGCTGTATTTTATTGCTGATCTTACGCAGGCATTCGCAGGCTTTGCTCTCGTAATAGCACTGGCATTTCCTGCGCAGTCATTGCTATCACATAAGCTGCCGTATTCATACGCACAGTCGGAGGCGGCATCGCGTGGCTCTGCGTTTATAGGCGAGGAAGCGCTGTACGATTGTTCGGGAGTGGACGTTCTTGTGTTTGAGGATACCGAGGTATTCGGTCACGATGACGTTACGGTTAAGAGCGCAAGCGATAAGCGTAGTAACTACCATGAATCAATGAGAAAAATGTCATCCCTATTCAATGCGGTAGGTGGACCTCTCAGCGTAGTTTTCGAGTCTATGCTGAATAAGAAATTCGCTCCTGCAACTAACGTTACCGTTGAGGATGACGGTGTTATAGGATATGTTGACAGCAAACGGCTCATGGCGGGAACCGCTGACTTTATGAGGCGTCACGATATAAGTATTCCCAATCAAAGTGTTCTGAAGATTGGCAGCACAAGAGTGATATATGCTGCGGAGGAGGGAGAATTTTTCGCTACCTTTACCGTTAATTATTCATTCTCGGAAGAGTTCGCGCTCATGCTGTCGGCAATGCGTGAAAAGGGAATAGTTCCTCTTGTTTATACCCGTGACTTCAATATTGATAACGAATTCATGCGTGGGCTTACCGGTGGATGTGACGTTATCCGTGTTATGAAAAAATTCGACACCGAAAAGCAAAGGTCTGTTTTGAAAAGGGTTAATGCAACTGCAATAACCACAGAGGATAAGACCGCAACGTTGGAAAATATACTCTGTGCTAAAAAATATACTCAGCTTCAGTCATGGATATCGGTAATCGAAGTATCAGCATCGGGTGTCGGTGCGGTGCTGGCTGTGGCTATAGCGCTTTGTCGCATGACGTTTGCTCTGCCGATAATTTTGCTTGTTTTGTGGCAGATAGGCTGGGGAATAGTGCTGGCAATAATGGGCAAACGAAATTTTACTACACGCAAAAAGGAAAGAAATGATGCAACAGAATAAAAACGTCTCTTCGGTGTTGAAGTCGGTAAGTAAGCCGGGCAGATATATTGGAGGAGAATATAACAGCATAGTTAAGGACAAAAATACGGTAAAGTGCCGCTTTGCGTTTGCTTTTCCAGATACTTATGAGATAGGAATGTCGAATCTCGGTGTCAGAATACTTTACGAGGCGCTGAATAGGGAAAACGATATTTGGTGTGAGCGTGTTTATGCGCCTTGGACTGATATGATGGCAGAAATGCAAAAGTACGGGATCGCACTGTCGGCACTTGAAAGCAGGGATCCCGTAAAGAGCTTTGACCTTGTAGGCTTTTCTCTTCAATACGAGCTGTGTTATACCACTGCTCTCGTGATGCTGAAGCTTGCGGATATTCCGATATACACCAAAGACAGAAGAGAGGAAGACCCGATAATAATAGCGGGTGGCCCGTGCGTGTATAACTCTGAGCCCATTGCCGATTTCTTTGATCTGATAAACGTTGGCGAGGGTGAAGAGGTGCTTGTTGAGATTTCTCGCCTTTACATAAAAATGAAAGATGATGGAAGCTATACCAGAAATTCTTTCTTACGCGAGGCGGCAAAGATCGAGGGCGTTTACATTCCCTCATTCTATGAGGTTTCGTATAACGATGACGGTACCGTTAAGGAATACTCTCCGAAATACTCCGATATTCCTAGGAAAATTAAAAAGCGCATAATAGCCGATCTTGACAAAGCTGTTTATCCCGAAAAGCTTGTTATGCCATATATAGAGACCGTTCATGACAGAATAGTGCTTGAGGTTTATCGCGGTTGCATAAGAGGCTGCCGCTTCTGCCAGGCGGGAATGGTGTACAGACCCATACGTGAAAAATCCCCCGAAAAGCTTTGTAAGCTGGCAAAGTGCCTTTACGATAATTCGGGGTATGAAGAAATTTCTCTGATATCGCTCTCAATAAGTGATTATTCCAAACTTCGTGAGCTGACTGACGGCTTGCTGAAATGGACTGACGATGCACACGTCAGCTTGTCTTTGCCATCACTGCGTCTTGATAGCTTCTCCGAAGAGCTGATGCAAAAAATATCGAGTGTCAGAACGGGCGGTCTCACCTTTGCTCCCGAGGCGGGAACTCAGCGCTTACGTGACGTTATAAATAAAAACGTGACGGAAGAGGACCTGCGCCGAGCTGTCGGAATAGCCTTCCGCGGCGGAAAAAATAACGTCAAACTGTATTTCATGAACGGACTTCCTACAGAAACTCTTGAAGATATAGAGGGTATTGCAAAGCTTGCAAAAACGGTAGTTGAGTGCTATTTTGAATTGCCAAAGCCCGAGCGTCCAAAGGGCGGTATCAGCGTTACTATAAGCGTATCGTGTTTTATTCCGAAGCCCTTTACACCGTTCCAGTGGGAAAAGCAGGATAGCTTTGAGAGCTTGGAAGCAAAGCAGAAGCACCTTCGCGAAAGCATTACCGACAGGCGTATAAGATACACTTATCATGATGCTAAGGTTTCTCGCATCGAGGCAATACTAGCCAGGGGAGACAGACGTTTAGCGCCTGCGATTGCTCTCGCGGTGGAGAGAGGGGCAATGTTCGATGCATGGGATGAGTTCTTTAGCTACGAGCGTTGGATAGATGCAATCGTTGATTGCGGTCTTGATCCTGATTTTTATACAACAAGAGGCTTTGGTCTTGATGAAGTTCTCCCTTGGGATATTATTGATTGCGGAGTTACAAAGGAATATCTTCTTCGCGAGCGTAACCGCGCCTATGAGGGAAAGACGACTCCCTCATGTGCTGAAAATTGTAACGGTTGCGGTGCAAATAAGCTTGGAGGTAAGAATAGATGGTGCAAGTAAACAATGCTCCTATAACGCTTCGAGTGAAATTTTATAAAAAAGGAAGCCTGCAATACATCTCGCACCTTGATCTCGTTCGTACTATGATGAAGATCATCGTACGTGCAAAGCTTCCGCTATGGTATACCGAGGGCTTTAATCCCAAACCAAAGCTTACCTTCGCTGCGCCTCTTTCTATAGGAACGGAGAGTATGTGCGAGTTTATGGATATACGGCTGACAGAGCGTATGAATCCTAAGCTTGCCTTAGCTGCTCTTAATGTCAATATGACAAATGAGATGCAGGCAACGGAAGCATATTATCCCGATACTAAGCTCACCGCGCTCAGATATCTTGAATATATCATCAATATAAATACGTCGGATTCAAGCAATGATCTTGCAAAATTCTGCGAGGATATGCTCTCTTCCTCTGAGCTTCCCATTTTGAAAAAAACCAAAAGCGGAGAGGCTATCGTTGATATAAAGCCGCTGATAAAAAGCGCATCTGCGGAATATACACACGGCTATATCCGTATATCTTGTGTTCTGAGCGCAGATCCGTCTGCATTTTTAAATCCGGAATATATAATCAAGGTGTTACGCGATAAATGCGGAATACTCTCATCGGATGATCTGACCTCTGAGAGCTATTCGATATTAAGAACAAATGCATATAAAGAGGATATGACACCGTTCTTCTAAAAAATACTGTCGGTATTTATACCCGAAAGCCGCTTGAGATGGGATAGTGAACCTATCAGGCGGTTTTTTGTAATTATCAGTGCCTCCTCGTCCTCAGCCTCCAATGCACCTATAATCTCATCAAAATCCACTTCAATCTCGGTAAGATCGTCATGACTTACGGAAAAGTTCATGTATTTTCGTGCATTTTTGAAATTTTCATATATTCTCACGTAATCATTTTTGTATTCAAGCTTGCTCGGCGTTTCTTCAAGAGCTGCGTGAAGATCGTCAATGCAGCTTGATATTACAAAGGAGTTTATAAATACTGTAACAGTAACCGATATGAAAGTAATATATGCAAAAATGACCGTTTTCATCAGTTTTCTTCCTTTAATAATATATTAGTATTATCGTTTTCATCGACCGTCATTAAAAAAACATTCTCCGCGCGTAGCTCCCCGAGCTTTTCTGTGAGCCATACCTCATCATAACCAAGCTTTTTTAAAACGGCACGGTTTATCTCTCCGTCGCTTATTATGATATGATCCATCTCTGCGTTTTTTCCAAGCACGGATATTTTTCCGTTGGCTTCAAGTATGCAGTATTCGATCTCATCGAGTTGCCCTATTCCGTTTTGCCTGAGTGCACAAAAAAATTCTTCAAGAGAGATTCGGTTTTCACGTAGTGCTCCCTGATTTATCTTTCCGCGACTTATAAGGAAAACCGTGTTGCCGTCTATCAGTCGTTTTAATTTTCTTGATTTGTTTTTAATCGAAGAAATTATTATTTCAAGGGATACGATAAAAAGCACGGGAATTATCGCATTCAGCAAGGGAATGTCGGGATCATCTATAGGTATCGAGCATATTTCGGAAATTAAAAGAGTGGTTATAAGTTCACTCACCTCAAGCTCACCGATCTCTCGTTTTCCCATAGCTTTCATTGAAACAGAAAGAAGAACAAAAATGATAGCAGTTCTGAAAAAAATAGATGACATAACTCTTTCTCCTAAATGTACTACATCAATTTTTTGAGCAATCAAAACAAAAAATACAAAAAACGAAAAAACTTTTTAAAAAAGTATTGACAATCCGAAAAAATTGTGATAGAATGTTAAAGCACATTTCGGAGCGGACAAGCTTCGCAAAGAAATTGCAAGGGTCTGCAAAGCAGATCCGTTTGGTCATTGAAAATTGAACAACAATGAAATTTCTGAACGAGCACTGAAAGTGCGAGAATGAGGAAATCTCGTTAATAACTTTGAATACTCATAAACAAAGTAAAATTTAGAAGCTAAGATAAATAGCTCTGAAAAAGATGTTTGGGTGCGAGCAGCACTTGGATATACAATTTTTTAGAGAGTTTGATCCTGGCTCAGGATGAACGCTGGCGGC
>CAZTWE010000061.1:9992-12480 GCA_964617165.1 uncultured Ruminococcus sp. | reverse complement strand
ATGTTTTTTACTTCATTTTTTCTCTGATTTTCATAAATTCTTAATGAGACAGCCTTTTGATTTTATCGCGATCTGTTTCGGTTGGCTTTTCTGTACGCCAGGGGGCTTACACCCATGTATTGCTTAAATATCTTATGGTAGTAGTTTGCATTGTAGAAGCCGATCTCATCAGCGATTTGTGCAATCGACTTATCGGTTTCTATTAACAGCTTCATCGAATGATTGACTTTAATTCCGTTTATATATCCAATCGGTGTCTTCCCTATGCTATCCTTGAACATCTTTGTAAAATAGTCGGGCGATACCATGATAATTTCTGCGAGCTGCTCAATGTATATCTTTTCCGAATAATGCTCGGCAATGTAGGTTATTACAGGACGCAAACGGAGAACGTTATGATACTCAAGACGCTCGGAATCATTTTTCTTTCCGCAATAATACCGAAGCAATGCCGTCATCGAAAGATATATATTTGCGCGTATCGGAAGCTTATAGCATACGTCCTTTGACATATATTCGTCATAAGAATCGCTCATACAGCGCGAAAGTATTTTATGTACGGGATGATCCTCACCAAAAAGCTTGATCTTGTTTTCCGACTGAACGTAAAACATATAAAGAATTTCGGTTTCGTAATTAACCATGTTTGATTCTATGATCGAAAGATCGAAAAGCATCCCCCTTACGGAAGCATAACCGTCAACCGCCTTTGCTGAGAATACCAGCCCATGCGGAACGTATAAAAAATCACCGACAACAGCGTCAATGTATTCTGTTCCTATTTGAATATTGACCCGCCCTGCCGTTACTTCCACAAGCTCCATTTGCGAGGGGCTGTAGCGTGCGGGAACTAATATTTCATTTCCGGAAATAGAGTACATCTCAAAGGGGAATTTTACATCGGAGCTATTCATCTTATATCCTCTCTATTGACAAATGTTTTATCAACTATGAGTTTAACACATTTTTCTTGATTTGTAAAGAGTTTTTGATTAAAATATAAGCAAAAAAATATACTATTCCGTTAAATAGCAAAAAATTCGCTGCATCCGATAACGTTCCGAATACAGCGAATTTTATTAAAAGGTTGCAATCTCAGGATCGGGTCTTTGCGAACTCTCTATCTTTTTAACCGTAAGAACAGGTCCTTTACCCTTGTAAAGCTCCGAATATTCTTCGTGCAGAACACCCTCTACGATTACCCAATCGCGAGTTTTAAGCTTCATGCCATGAGTACCTTTAGCAACAACGCCTCTGTAGGCTATATCTGCTTCACAGCAGGTCATTATATGTCTGCCTATTGCAAAATTTTCTCGCGGCAAGGAGGGATCAAGCGCAACTATGCCCTTAAATCTGACAGTCTTTCCGTCATATTTTTCATATTCTTCGCTCATATCACGGTAGAATATAGCAAAATCCTCATCCTTTATATCTATAACAGGTGCGTTTATATCAAACGGCAGCGGATCTTCTATATCATCAAATTCAATATTTCCATCGATATCTTCATAACAAATATTGGCTTTTCTGCTAACACCGCGCACAAGCTTATGCAACGTCATTTTATCGGTATCTTTGGTAATCCTGTTGAATACTGCCATTTCACAGCTTGTAAGCTTGTCTACAACCAGCTGACGCATATTTGCGTTATATGAGCCTATCGTGGTTGAATCAGCTATAAATATCTCCTGATATACAAGGAAATTCTCCGGCAACGCGGCATAAAGCTTATCTATCGTCCACATACCGTTGTATTCAATAATGACAACGTCAGCACCTGCTCTCTTCTGTCTTGCGGCTATTCTATCAGCCACAAGATCGTCTTCCTTGTCAAATCTGCAAACCGAAACGTTGGACGAAAGCTCATCTGGCTCTATCTCTTCTTGGCCTTCCTCGCACATAATGATGAGATATTTACGGTTCGGATCGTTGAAATTCTCATCCTGCATGGTTTCCTTTATGAATTTTGTTTTGCCAGCTTCAAGAAATCCCGTAAAGAGATATACCGGAATATCCATGTTTTAACCTCCAAGCCTATTTATACGCCAAACATGGCGCGGATCTTTTCCTTATCAAGTCCTGAGCCTATTACGCAAAGCCTGCCTATTATGCCAGCTGAGCCTGTTCTTATGTCCGACTCTCCGGGAACGTAGTCGAAATGTATCCAGCTTCCTGTTTCGCTTTCTACTATTCCTTTTGCACGAAGAACCATTCCGAGTTCTCCATCCTCATCGAAACGATCAAGAACAGCCTTGATTTCATCTTCGGTGAATTTACGGGTCGTCTCAAAACCTACACTAACGAAAACTTCATCTGCATGGTGATGGTTATGATTATGCCCATGGCAACCGCACTCGCAGTCCTCGTCATGCTCACGGTGGTGATGATGCTCATGTCCGTGACAGCCGCACTCGCAGTCCTCGTCATGCTCATGGTGGTGATGATGCTCATGTCCGTGACAGCCGCACTCGCAGTCCTCGTCATGCTC
>CAZTWE010000061.1:0-9892 GCA_964617165.1 uncultured Ruminococcus sp. | reverse complement strand
GTGGTGATGATGCTCATGTCCGTGACAGCCGCACTCGCAGTCCTCGTCATGCTCACGGTGGTGATGATGCTCATGTCCGTGACAGCCGCACTCGCAGTCCTCGTCATGCTCATGGTGATGATGATGCTCATGACGGTGCTCGTGTGCCTCTGCCTCAAGCTTGGAAAGTGCCTCTTCAAGAGTGTCACGGCGCTCCATAGCGGAAAGTATCTCCTCACCGGTAAGCTTGTCTATCGGAGTAGTTACTATAACTGCATCGCTGTTATGCTCCCTTATAAGTGCAACCGCTTCTTCAATCTTCTTATCGGAAGCCTTATCCGTATGGGAAAGGATTATTGCCGATGCATGGGATATCTGATCATTGTAGAACTCTCCAAAATTACGGATATACATCTTGCATTTACCCGCATCCGCAACTGTTGTAAAGCAGTTAAGTACAGCATCGGGAGAATTTAATTTTTTGACGGCGTTGATAATATCAGAAAGCTTTCCTACTCCCGACGGTTCGATTATAATTCGATCGGGACGATACTCATCAAGCACCTTGGCAAGCGCTTTTGTGAAATCACCTACAAGCGAGCAGCAGATGCAGCCTGAATTCATCTCGGTAATCTCAATTCCCACATCCTGAAGAAAACCGCCATCGATTCCTATCTCACCGAATTCATTTTCGATAAGCACGACCTTTTCGGTGGAGTATGCTTCCTTTATAAGCTTTTTTATCAGCGTTGTTTTTCCCGCGCCGAGGAAACCTGAAAATATATCAATCTTCGTCATTTTTCAAACCTTTCAAACAATCGTGTTAATTTAACCTTATATATTATAGTACAAAGAGCCCTGAATGTCAATAAAACAAATAATATTTTTTTGCATAGAATAACTGTATAAAGTTTCTTTTCGGAGGTTTTTATGCAAATTCTTCTGCTGAACGCTTCACCAAAAAAAGACGGAACAACAAAAAGAGCCCTCAAGGAATGTCTCAGTGAGCTTGAGAGGCTCGGTGATCACGGTATATTGTATGATCTCGGCACGGGTGCAAGATGCGCCTGCCTCGGCTGCGGCTCATGTAAGAAAACGGGCGCATGTATTCTCGGAGATATAAGCGAGCTGATAACCCTTGCCGAAAATGCCGACGGCATAATTTTTGGTACACCAACATACTTTGGCGGTGCTGCCGGAAATCTGACATCGGTTCTCTCGCGACTTTGTATATGCGCAAAAAATGCTCTGCGCTATAAGCCTGTTGCCACTGTAGGTGTCGGCAGAAGAGGTGCCGTTGTCGGTGCTATACATGAGGTCAATAAATTTTTCGAATTCACCTCTTCGCCTATCGTTACGGGTGAATATCCATGCATTGCGTACGGGAAAGACTTTCAATCGCTGGATAACGACCGTGAGGGATTGCAAAATATAAGAGTGATAGCAAGAAATATGCACTGGCTGCTATCACTCATAGATATAGGTCGAAAAAACGGTATAAACACACCGATACAAGAAGAAAAAATTCTGACTGATATCTCCTCTGCAAGCTTCACCTGATAAGCTTTCTTGCACCCAAATCCTCAATTATTTTTCTTTCGGAAAAAGGAATTCTCTGCCCTTTTATATCCTGAAACTCCTCATGCCCTTTACCGAGCAGAAGAATACAGTCGCCCTCGTGTGAATACGCCAGGGCTCTTTTTATTGCCTCTTCTCTGTCAACTATAACAACGGCACGGGATTTATCGCAGAAATAAAAAAGAATGTCATCGCATATTTTTTCCGCTTCCTCAAAACCTGGGTTGTCCGACGTTATTACCGAAAGATCTGCCAACTCCTCGGCTACGCGTGCAAGACTCTCGCGTCGTTCAAAGCTCCGCTCGCCTACGGAGCCGAAAACCGCAATTATTCGCCCCCCGAATTCAAATTTTACGCTCTCACATATAGATCTGAAGCTCTCCTCGTTGTGCGCAAAATCAATAACTATCATTCTTTTGCAATAACTGTAAAGCTCATATCTTCCTGGAATAAGTGAGCGGGATAGGGGTGTCACAAAAGTCTCGGTGGGTCTGTCAAAGCACACCGAAGCGCACGCAACCGCAACGGCAGCATTCAGCGCGTTAAATACACCGCCCATAGGAAGCTCAAAATGAATTCCGTTTACTGTGAAGGTTATTCCGAATTTTGATTTCTCACCGATCCGTATGCAAAAATCCGAGGATAAATCACAAGAGACAGCGAAAACCCTTTTCACTCCCTCGGAGATCTTCATACTCAGATCGTCCGATGAATTCACTACGGCAACCTCAGCGCCGTAATCGGAAAAAAGACTTTTTTTCGCTTGATAATATTCATCAACGTCATTGTGCTCCGACGGGCCGATATGGTCGGGGGAAAAATTGGTGAATACCACAGCAAAAAACGGTAGTCCGAAAACTCTGAAATTAGATAACGCCTGACTTGAAACCTCGATGACCGCTATACGTATCCCTTTTTCAAACGCATCCCTTAGCGCTCTGTACAAATGAGGCGCATCAGGCGTGGTATTATCGCTTGATAGACTTGTGTGTTCTTTTTCGTAAAAATCAATACCGAGTGTTCCTATAAGCAAATGAGGAATACGGAGCCAGCTTATACAGTCTGATAGAAGCTTTGCCGTTGTCGTTTTTCCCTTAGTGCCCGTTATTCCGATCACCTTCATAAATTCCGTGCAGTTGCCGTAGAGAATTTTTGATATTTCTGCCGATGTTTTTCTTGCGTTTTTTGAGAATATCAGCGTTTCGCCCTTGAGAATATTCACTTTGCTCTCGCAAACAAAAACAGATGAGCCTCTGAGCCTCGCCTCTGCCAAATGTGCAGCACCGTCATCTCTCGAGCCTTTGATACAAACAAATACCGCGCCTGTATTTGCACTTGCCGAGTGCTCGGTAATATCAAGTATTTCGGTATCCGGATCACCGAAAAGCTCAACGTCGGAAAGCATTTTTATTATATCTAAAACACGCATTCAAATGTCTCCCCCTCTTGCCTGAAGCGTTTTTCATATCTTAAAAGGTGCGCCATAACGTACAGCCTGCGGCGCATTCCAAAATCCTTTTTGAAGTCGTACGGGGTGGTTGCTCTTCCGTTTTTTTCAATCATAAGAGCCTTGTTCAAAAGACCTTTATGCGTTGCGTGTCTTATTGCCGTTCTACGGCTCACCGCACGCCAGAAGCATTCGGGATATTTGAAGTTTTCGTGGATGTTTCTGTTTTCCATTTCAGCAATCAGAAGCTCTGCTATATTCATGTCTGAGCCCCGAACGTAATCGAAGCTCCTGCCCTGCCTTGGATTCAGTTCAAGACAGAACGACTTTGTACCGCTTGTCAAAATATCAAAATTAGCTATGCCCGTATAGCCTATCCCTTCCAGCATTCTTATAAGCTTCATGGAAATATCGTCAAGAGGGCGTGTCACTATCGCGGAATAATTTCCCCGCGAGGTGTCACCTCGTTCTTCAAGCAGCACGTCACCGAGAACAGCGCGTATGACCTGCCCATACTTATTGGAGTACGTTGTCAGAACAGATGCTGTGGGCTCACGTGCTATCCCCTGCTCTTTTACGTATTCCTGTAAAAGCACTTTTCCGCTGTAGCCTGAGGAATATATTTTTTCGATTATCTGCCTGCTCTCGTGCAAAGAGTGTGTAAAATATACCTTTTTCATTTTCTTGAATGGATGGCGGAAATATTCGCTGCTATCCGATGCCTTAACAACGAATGGCGGTGCCAAAAGCTGACCTTTTTTCTGAAAGCCCTGCATGCGTTCGTCAAATATTTCCGTTCTCGGATGCGGAATACCGTACGATGAAAGAATTGACAAAAACGTAGCCTTATCCGAGGTAGTTCTCCATATTTCAAAATCGGGAATAAAAAAATAAAAATGCCCGTGCAGTGCGTCACGGGCATATTCCAGCATTTCCATATACCAATCGGCGCAAGGTATCAGGAGCAGCCGCTCTCCCTTATGCTCTTTCGCAAAATTCAAAAGAACGGGAACGGCAACGTTATAATCGTCCAAGTCTTTTACCGAATGGAGTTTAATAAAAGATGAAGTATCTGTCATTGCAAGCTTTTCCCTCGCGAAAACGTGCGATACAACGCCCGCCGCTCTTGCAAATGACATTGCCATAGAGTAAGCATTGAGATCTCCGCCGAGAAGCACCGGCACTATCCCTTGCTTTATATTTTGTTTCAAAACAGTATTCCTTTCACGTCATACCAGATTTGGGAAATCCCATCTGCGAAGTATTTCGTAGACCGCAACGGCAACCGCATTGGAAAGATTAAGGCAGCGGCTGCCCTCCCTCATGGGTATTCTGAGGGCCTTGTCCATATTGGCTGCCACAAGCTGCTCGGGTAATCCCACGGATTCCTTGCCGAACATCAAATATACGTCATTCGGGTACTCGACCTCTGTATATCCGATATTGGCATGCGAGGAAAAATAAAATATATTTTTATCGCGGTGCATGGCAAAAAATTCGTCATAGCTCTCATAGTAATACACCTCAAGCTCATCCCAATAATCGAGCCCTGCACGTTTTAAGGTCCTGTCGGAAATTTCAAATCCGATAGGCTTTATTATATGAAGCGCAGCACCTGTTACCGAGCACGTACGGGATATATTTCCCGTGTTTCCCGGGATCTCGGGTGAATAAAGCACAATATTTATTTTTCTGTTCATCAAAAGTTTTCCCTCGCTTACAGTTATTATTCCATACTATTTTATCGGATTTTGAAAAAATGTCAATAGATTTGCGATAAATTCACACCACGCTTACCACATATTGTGTGCTTTTTAAAAATATTTACATTTATTTGTTTATTTTTGCGCAAAAGTATGATAGAATAGATAATATGATTTTTCTTGGAGGAATGACCTATGGGTATTTTAAGCTCTCTTTTTGCAAGCTACAGCGAAAAGCAGATCAAAAAGATAACGAATAAGGTTAACGAGATAGAAGCGCTTGCCGATAAGTATGAGGCAATGACCGATGACGAGCTGCGTGCTACTACCGACGTTTTACGGAAAAGACTTGCTGACGGAGAAACCCTTGACGGTATACTTGCAGATGCCTTTGCGCTTGTACGCGAGGCGGATTGGCGAGTTCTCGGTAAAAGGCCGTTCCGCGTTCAGCTTATGGGCGGAATTCTTCTGCATCAGGGAAGAATTGCCGAAATGAGAACAGGTGAGGGTAAAACGCTTGTTGCTACTCTGCCCGCATACTTGAACGCACTCGCAGGAAACGGTGTTCACATAGTGACCGTAAACGATTATCTTGCCCGCCGAGACAGTGAGGAAATGGGAAGAGTTTACGGCTTCCTCGGACTAAGCACAGGACTTATTGTGCATGGGCAGACACAGGATGAAAAGCGTAGGGCATACGCAGCCGATATAACTTACGGTACCAACAATGAGCTTGGATTTGACTATCTTCGTGACAATATGGTAGTCTACCGTGAAAACCTTGTTCAAAGAGGGCATGCGTTTGCTATAGTTGACGAGGTGGACTCTATACTAATAGATGAAGCCAGAACTCCCCTTATTATCTCGGGTGCAGGCTCAAAATCCACCGAGCTATACGATATGGCAGACAAGCTCGTTCGTACAATGTCGCGCCACGTTATCAAGGAAATAGATGCAAAACAGGATAACGACCTTTATGAAGAGGATTTCATCGTTGACGAAAAGGCGCATACAGCAGTTCTTACCAAGCACGGTATAGCCAAGGCGGAGAAGTTCTTCCATATAGATAATCTCTCCGATCCTGAGAATAACACGCTTTATCACCACATCAACGTTGCTATAAAAGCACACGGTGTTATGAAGCGCGACGTTGATTATATTATAAAAGACGGTGCCGTTATCATAGTTGATACCTTTACAGGCAGACTTATGCCGGGCAGACGTTACAGCAACGGTCTGCATCAGGCAATTGAGGCTAAAGAGGGCGTAAGAATTCAAAAGGAATCGAGAACTATTGCGACTATCACGTTCCAGAACTATTTCCGCATGTACAAGAAGCTTTCGGGTATGACGGGTACGGCGCTTACGGAGAAAAATGAGTTTATAGAAATATACTCTCTCGACGTTGTAGAGGTGCCGACAAACAAGCCCATGATAAGGCATGACTATAACGATTCCATATACAGCACAAGGCGCGGAAAGCTTAACGCTATTATAGAGCAGATCAAGGCTTGTCACGAAAAAGGACAGCCCGTTCTTGTGGGTACCGTTTCAATAGACAAATCCGAGGAGCTTTCGGCACTTTTGAAAAAAGCGGGCATCCCTCACAACGTACTCAACGCAAAGCAACATGAAAAGGAAGCCGAAATCGTTGCTCAGGCGGGAACCTTCGGTGCTGTTACGATATCGACCAACATGGCCGGCAGAGGTACGGATATAATGCTCGGAGGAAACCCCGAATACCTTGCCAAGGCTAAAATGAGAAAAGAGGGCTTTGCAGACGATATTATCGCGCTTGCTACAGGTACCAGCCATACAGAGGCAGAAGAGGTTATCGCGGCACGCGAGGTCTTTAACACTTACTACAGCGAATACAAGACCGAGATACAGCCGATGGCAGAAAAGGTCTGCGCTGCGGGCGGCCTGTTCATCATAGGCACTGAAAGGCACGAAAGCCGCCGTATTGACAATCAGCTCCGCGGACGAAGCGGTAGACAGGGCGACCCCGGTGAAACGCGCTTCTATTTATCTCTCGAAGACGATCTCATGCGCCTTTTCGGCTCAGATAGAATACTTTCGCTTGCCGAAAAGCTCAAAATGGACGAAAATATTCCGATAGATATGAAGCTCGTCAGCGATGCTATTGAGCATGCTCAGAGCAGAATTGAAGCATCGAACTTTGCCAGAAGAAAGAACGTTATTACCTATGACGACGTTATGAATCAGCAAAGAAACGTAATATACAACCAGCGCAGTGAGGTACTCTTCAACGATAATATCAGCGAAAAAATTGAAAATATGATAAAGAGCACTGTCGGCGATTGCTTTGATTTCTATTTCAGCGGAGCGGACAGCTCGGAATACAAGCCCGAGGAGTTCTCCAACCATATGAGAGGTCTGCTTACCGATGGCAAGGTTCTCTCGTATACCGAAGAGGAGCTTCGTGCTCTCGACATATCACAGCTGAGAGAGAGCTTTATTGAAAAAGCGCTCTCAATATACCGTAAGAAAGACGAGCTCTTTGCAAAGGTTGAGGGTATGCCTCCCGATGCTATGCGCGAAATAGAAAAGGTAATTCTGCTGAAAAACGTTGACAGCAAGTGGATGGATCACCTTGAAGATATGGATGAATTAAAGGGCTACGTAGGACTTAACTCCTACGCACAGAGAGACCCTGTTGCTATTTACAGGCTTGAAAGTGCCGACATGTTTGATAAAATGGCTGAGGAGATCAAGGAAGAGACAGTGCGCCAGGTGCTCGCGGTCGTTCCCAAGGTGCAATCAACAGAGCGAGTTCAGCTTGCAAAGGAAACAGGCAGCAGCAGTGACGGCTCCGCGCCCAAAAAGCGCCCTGTTGTGAACAAGGCGCGCCAAATCGGCAGAAATGAATACTGCCCCTGCGGTAGCGGTAAGAAATATAAAAACTGCTGTTGGGCTCGCGATCAGGCAGGAGGCAATAAATAATATCATGGGCTTCGGAACGCTTTTTATAGGATATTTCTTTCTTATAAATATTACCTACTTCGAATACACCGATATTATAGGTGCAATGGTAATGCTCATGGGGCTGTACAAGCTCTCCTCTATCAACCGCCCGTTTCGTACTGCGGCTGTTGCGTGCTCTGTATTTGCGGTATTTTCACTCGCTGAGGTAGCAGTCGGCATACTTGACCTGTTCTTCTCATTGCCGCAGTATGAAGTGATCATGCCCTACGTTTCTGCCGTCAGGTACCTGTTGATATTCATATTGACGGTATGCATTATGAGAGGGATCGCCGAGGTTGCTGATGAGGTAGAGGCAACAGGCCTGACTTCTGTTGCAAAAGCAACGGTTCCTCTTACCTTTATATATATTTTAGCAGCGCTTTTCGAGCTACCTTTTATCGGCAGCCTGTTTGGCGTTGCGACGGGATATATTTATCTTTTTATTATAGTTGCAATCTGTGTTTTCCATATTACAAATCTGATTACGATATATAAGGCTTATATGCAGATTTGCATGCCGCAGGATCTGTACCGTAAGCAAAAGGATACAAAGGGTGGCTTTGGCAACAAGATATTTGACAGGATAGAGGAACGAAGCCGAGAGTATAACGAATATAAGCTCTCTTCAAGAAAAACAAAGAAAGGCAAAAAATAAGTATGCATTTAACCGAATTCAAAAAACCTGCGCACACCGCAGGCGCGGTAATATTTGCTTTGATATTGCTATTCAATCCCAATATCAATCTTATTGACGTTCTCCCCGATTTCATAGCCTATTTTATCCTTGCGAAAGTTTTTTTGCCGGCTTCCGACATGGCTCCGCATTTTGAAGAGGCGCGACGGAATTTTATCAGGCTGGGATACATAAATTTGGCAAAAATTCCCGGCTTGCTCATCATTACTACGGTGCGCTCGGGAAACACGCTTGATAATGATATAGTTGCGCTGCTTGCATTCTGCTTTGCGGTGATAGAGCTTATCTTTCTGATACCTGCAATACAGAATATATTTGATGCGCTGAGTTATCTTGGAGAGCGTACAGATGCATCGGAGCTGATACGAGGAGATTCCCTTTCCTCAACAGATGCGCTGAGATCTTTTACAACGGTATTTGCAGTTTTAAAGTGCCTTTTATACTTTTTGCCCGAGACCTTGAGGCTTACCCGAAGTGTTGAGATAGGAACTACAACGTCCATGCTGACGGGCTCCAAATACTATTCCTTAGCGGTTGTGGCAGCTGTAATTCTCGGTTTGATATTCGGCAGTGTATGGCTGTTCCGTATGATACGATACGTTAAAAGAATAAAAAAAGAGGGAAGGTTTTACGATTCTCTTCTAGAAATAGCATCAGACAATGCTATTATGAATTACGGCAAAAAGCAAAAGAAACGTTATCTTGACAGAACGTATTTGTGCTTTATTCTTGCATCGGTATTTTCGCTCGATCTTATATTTGACAACTATAATCAGATAAATCTCCTACCCGGATTTATTTTCGGTATACTGTTTCTTATAGGAACGCTGCGAATTTCATCACTTAACAAAAGCTCTTCCATACAGCGTACAGTAGCATTTGTATGCGGAATAGGATATATAACGGTATCTTTGGTAAATTACGTATTTAGCGTGAGATTTCTTACGGAATTCGGTTACTCTTCCCTGCTTAAAAAAAACAGCGCTGAGGCGATTTCTCTATATAAAACCATTGAAGCGCTTTCTTTAGCGGAGGCTGCTTTAAATACAGCAATCTGGATAACGTTCTTCATAATTATGAGGAAATATATTTATGAAAACGTTGGACTCCCGATAGGCTCACCTACCTACAGAAATACAGATGCCTTGTATCACAGAGAGCTTTGCATAAGAACTCTGGTACTTTCGATATTCGGAACAACTATAGGAATTCTTGATCTTGTGAACGTGTTTGCAAAGGGAAATTCAAGTCTTCTTTTCACTCATGAAGACGACGTAACCATGCCTACTATCATTACCTCGTCCATGCCGTGGATGGGCGTTGTTATAACGGCAGTTACAGTTGTGTATATTCTGTATTCGATATATTATTTTAATTACTTAAAGGAAAATGAGTAGGTGAAGTTGTACTTCGCACAGTGAAATTGATTTCGTGAATTTCCTGATATACAAGGGGATGCTATGCAGTCCCACAGGGACTGATGATATCCTTTGGATTGGATAAAAA
>CAZTWE010000060.1:0-12566 GCA_964617165.1 uncultured Ruminococcus sp. | reverse complement strand
TGCCTCATTAAGAATTTGCTAACCGCATGTTTTTACTTCATTTTTTCTCATTTTTTCTCTGATTTTCATAAATTCTTAATGAGACAGCCTCGTGCCTTTTTGTTTCGGGGAATAAATTATCCCTCGTATCTTAGGATGTAAGTGTAATAGCCTTTGCTGTAAAATTCGCTCTGTTTGCCCTTGCGAACGCTTATTTCATCACCATTACCATCTCCGCTCTTTCCGTCAAAATCTCCATGCGCACCGAGAACTTGATCGTCGCCAAGATAAATTTCGGTATGACCGTAGGTCTCTCCTTTTACCGGTCTTAATAAAATGTCTCCGCGCTGCAATTCAACCTCGCCTTTTTTATACACCTTAAATCCGAACTTTTCAAAAACAGCCTTCATATTTCCTGTATAAACGTTTCCCTCAATACCGAAGCCCGCGCTCCTGAAAGCAGCGGCAACGAGTGAGGAGCAGTCATAGTTGGGGCCGTTTCTGTTCTTTTGGCTGTATCCGTGAGTATTGTCATTTGCGATTTCCAATGCCCACTGTATAGCGGCCTCGACCCTATCTTCACCGTATCTGCCGTAATAGTAAGCATCCGTAGGCTGAACTACGTGAGATATGTATCTCGATCTTCCCGAAAGCTGATATTTATTAAACTCTGCCCAGGTCTGAGTTGTTATTTGAACCATACCGGCACCGTCACCGTTACCCTCAAGATAATTTATACCGATCTCGTCATAGGAAACGATAATGAGGGAATGTCCTTCATTGCCGTTGTATGCACCGCTCTTGCTCGTTGTCGTTCTCATATATGCTCCGCAAAGAACTCCCGCCTCGCAGAATTTCTCGTACGATACTTTATTGCTTCCACCGCCTATTACGATTTTGGAATGAGAGAACTCCTCAGCGTGTCCGACCCATTCGCTAAACAGCTTGTTATATACCGCATTTGCGTATATATAGCATTGCTTACCCGAAATAACCGATTTCGTAGTTTTGCTCTTTACGTAATAAAGCTTAGTCATTGACATTTTTTCGTCTACAGGAAGCGATACTTCTTTTTTGCAGTCATCATCGGAATAAATGTCAAGATCTCCTGTGAGTATCTTATCTATAACGCTTTCTATCGCTACCGATGCATCCTTATAGCTCTCGGGCTGCTTGGTAGAAGTAGTAGCAGAGCCTGATTTGGAATCGTTTATAACGGCATAGGCTTTATCGCTGTGTACAGAATATCCCGTATCACCGTCCGTCATGGATCTTACACCGTAATGGAATGCCTTCTCATCGCTGTCGATGATAAGGAAGTTAGCTGCGCTCAGCGAGTTCACGTCCGTCACGTCCTGATATCCGACAACCACTACGTAATGTCCGTTCCAGTCGTTGCCCGAAACGTGAAGAACTACGGGCTTTGAGTCGTTTATGCTTTCGTAAAGCACCTTGAACAGTGCCTTTTCTGATTTAGCATACTTTTTGGTTGCATCGCCCTTTACCCAGCTGGCTGTATAGCCGTATCTTCCCAATTTCTTAACGTATCCCTCGTTACTGTACTCCGTCCACTGATGAGCTTTACCGTCAAGAATAGTGTGGCAATATGCCAACGCATAGCATGCTCCGGGGCCGTGCTCGGTCTGATATCCGACCTCCTCAAGCAATGCCATATCTACGTTGATCGCCTTAGTTACGGATGAGACGTTTTCGCTTTTGTCAAAGCTTACCGCTCCGTCTTTCAGCACGCTCTTCATCTTAGCAATGGTTTTGGGGCCGAATTTTCCGTCCTGCGTTATACCGGTCAGGTCTTGGAATTTCAAAGTAGCATTTTTCGTAGCAGGGCCGAAGGAGCCGTCTATAACCAATATTTCAGAGTCAAGCCCCTCGTTGTTTATACAGAAATTGAGCGCAGCCTGCATCCACTTTACTTCTTCCGTTGTCGTAGATGAAGACTTAACTACCTTTTTACCGTCCCAATAAGCATAGTCACCGCTGTTGGATGGAGCGCTGAATTTATTATAATCATCGCTTCCGTCCTTATATACCTTACCGTGCGATGCATATTCGCTGTTGTAAATATTGTTTGTCCAATCCGAGGTATCCTCAGTGCCGAGCTCCAGTCCTTCAATATCCTGGTATATTCTGCAATAGTTATTGTCCTCGGAAAATCCTGTTCCTGCTATAACGGGATCTATGTGATCATGCGATACGTTGTAGCGCAAGCCGTAGAAATAGGTATTTTCACCCCATACGGCATCTCTGTATGAAAGCAAGCCGTTGTTAGTATATTCGGCAACAAGCCTATTATTCTGATAAACGTAGAGCGCATTATTTGCCACGTCACCAACAAGAGTGAAGTGATACCACTCGCCGACGTTCATATCCAGATCACGGAACGGATATACTACAGCGCTGCAATGAGGGTCTCCCGGATAACGGTCATTATCTTTGCCTTCACTTTCCCTGAAGAGCAGATAAAAGCTCATGGCATCCATAAAGGCATCGGATTTCAGATCAAAATCGAAAATTATATAGTCATCCCTGTCAACCAATATTCCGTATTTACCGTCCTCGGTACCGACAAATGCCTCAAAATGGCTATGGGTCGTCGGCTCGGGATGATCCTTATTGACCACAACGCTGATATAGGTATCCTCGTTTTCTCTTTCCACCGCATAGATATCTATATCCTGATGCTCCAAGAAGTCTTGATGGTTATAGGTATGCAGATTAACAAGATTATCAGCCGCATGGTAAATAAAGTCATCACAAGGATAATTTCTGTCACGAATCAAATACTTATCGAGCTCTTTTTCTGTGCTTGTGCTACCGCCGCTGACCTGACCGCCGCTATACGTAAGGGTTATCTTCATCGGCTGTATGCAGAATGCGGCACCGTTGCTCTGCCCATTGGTGAAATATTCATTGAAGCTCTTTGCCACCTGCTTATCCGTCACAGTGACGTACATGGTAGCGGTAAAGGAGGACGGTGCAGAGCCGGTTACTTTTACGGTTCCGTTATCTATTATGCACCAATCTACCTTTTTGTTGTTCTGATCCACAACGTAATAGGATATTGCGTACTGATACTTTTCATTCCAATTCAGGATGGCAGTACCCGCTTCAAGATCCTTTTTCAGATCAAGATACTCTACCTGAAGTATACTGTCCGAAAGCTCGTATTCGCTTTTATCGCCGAGGTCTATTATGCTCTCGGCATTTGAAAATGCATAGTAAACCTTGCTATCCTTTGATTTAATGAGTGCAACGTATTGCTTTTCTCCGAAGAAGGATTTAGGCTCAGGATCGTATTTCAGAAAATACAGAACGTTACTGAAATCAACGGTAACGTCATATTCCAGATCATAGTATGCTCCGATTTCGGCATAAGCGGCATAATACGTGCCGTTTTTGGAGTCACTGTGTATAACGCCCGTGAGATCTCCGTAGAAGCCCAGCTCGCCCATTATGGCTATGAAAAATCTGTTTTGTACAGGCTGAATTGTAACCTTCAACAGTGCCTCTACACCGAGCTCTGCGTGTGCATCTCCGCGCAGGTCGAAGTTGTAATCTATTTTGGGGGAGCCTTTTACATATTCGGGGCCTTGGCAAACGAATTTTTTCTGATTATCATCATACTTAACGGTAGCATAGAAGCTGTCCGTACACGTTGACGTTATATCAAAGCTGAAGGTCGCATCAAGCTTGAAATCGAAATGCGGCTTTATGTAAAGCGGTATATAAACTCCGTATACGTTCATTGCCGCGGTAGGTACGGCATTGGCATCAAAGCCGAAAACGGATTTTCCGCTTCCGCTGTCGGCAACGCTCTTTTTAATAAGCTCGTATACTCCCTTCCAAGAGCCTGAATTAAAGCCGTTTTGCGCAAGCTTATCGAGAGATATGATATTCTTCTCGGGCTCGCAAACCGAGCAATTTTCCGTAACACCGACTCCCGTGGGATACATGCAGTATGCCTTGGCATTATTCGCAGCTATCTTCTTTACGTTGGCGCAGTTACAGCGGTGCAGCACGCCTGTTGAGGTATTAAGTACAAATCCTGCCGAAGCACCTGTAAAGGGCTTACACAGCTGACACTCGTTTTTGAGATAATCATCACGCTTGACCGCCTCCGTATAGCTTATTCTGTACTTGGAGGATTTTGCATATTTTACACACATGCTACAGTTAGCGTCATGGATAGTTTTCGTGTTGGGATTTATAACGTATTCCTTTTCCTCTGCACTGTAATTTACGTCAAGCGTTGAGGATATGCTGAAATCACTCTTCTGGAGCAACGTACCGTTTACACTGATGTATATGCTCTTGTAATTATATATTACGTTTGCTACGTCTCCGAGCTTTTCTATACGAACGTTGGTTTTCGCATTGGCGGTAACGGATACTTCGTTGCTTGCCGAAATATTAAAGACGATATTTCCGACAGAGTTGCCGTCATGCGTAACGGGAATTTCAAGCTTATACGAAATGGTGATAAATGCCGAAACCTTGTTTCCCTCTGCCTTTCCCTCAACCTTGAAATCTATTTTTCCTATATCAAAGCCTACGGTTTCAACCTGCATGCCATGCCCTTCGGCATAAAGATCTGCCGCAACGTTGGCACTCGTCATTGCCGAGAGGAAGCCCTCGCTGTTAACGAATTCGTGTATGTATTGCTCACGCTGCTCATCTGTCAGCTCTATCTCGGGTGCCTCAACGTAGCTTCCGCTTGACTGCATGCTTACGTACACGTCCTCAAGATTGGGCGTTGACATGGTTATGACAGCACCGCTGCCATCCGAGCTTACCGTTTGTATTTTTCCGTAAATAATAGTTCTTATGTCATCCGGATCACCGAGCTGCAAGACCTTGCCGACAAAGGAGTCGTCAAAATCACCAAGCTTTGACAGCGTGAGAGTGTAAAGATCGTTTTCGCTGTCATACGAAATACCGTAAGGATAGTACCCGGGGGAGCCCTCTTCCATATCCGAAAGATTTATAATTCCGTCGGCGTATTCAACCTCGTAAAAATCCTCGGTATAAACCGAAAATTCGATAGTGCTTACAGGATAATTCAAAAACGCTATATCATCCGTTGTGACGATCTTATAGACCATATCGTACGTATAGGCATCCTTGCCCTTTATACGGTAAACGTTTTCCTCTATGTTATCTGCCACAAACGCGATCTCATAATTACTGTTATCCTCAGCATTCGGATCATAAAGCACGGCATCGTATATTCTCAGGGTATCGTTGAGATATTCCTCTCCCTTGCTGCAATAAACGTCTATCGAAAAGTCCTCTTCGCAATCATTCAGGCGAATCACGTCATCGTCCTCGAAGTAAACTCCGCTGACCCCCTCATCAAAAAGCTCTCCGCAGATCTCGCACGCCACGGAAACGTAAGAGCTGTGCTCATCGGTCCATGAAACGATTTTGGAAAACTCATGCCCTGATGCATGTATGTTTTGCGTCTCTACAAAATCACAAGACGAGCAGAAGCGCAATTGACTTCCCACCGTTGTGCAGTAAGGCTCAACGACCTCCCATTCACTCAGTGAGTGCGTATGTACCTCTTCACCCGTGCCTGTTCCGTCATTTCCATTGTCATCAGGCTCTTGCGTTTGCGTTTTGCCTACGTATACACAAACTCCAATCACAACAGCAATCAAAATCACGATTGAAACAATTTTGAGTACCGTTAAAAATCTTTTCATGTCCATGCCTCCTATGTTATTCACTCTTGCCCAAATAAAAAATGCGCTCGCAAAACGAGCGCATTCCATTCCACGTACTCCATTTTGCCGCGACGCAAACCTCTCACACAAGAATATGAAAAGACAGGAAGTACTAAAAATGGCATAGTACACCCCTTGTGTGAGAATATTTGGTTTTACGTCGCAAGTTCAGTATAGCACAAATAATTGAAAAATGCAACATAAATTTTACATATCAGGAATAAATTATTTGCCTTGCATGCTTGACTTTTGCTCGGTCGTGAATTATAATTGAATTGATCAGCTCGGCAGGGTTGATCACGGGCGCGTGCAAAATACCGCAAATAATTTCTACTTTAAGGAGAACAAACGATGGCAGAGCGTAGATACAAGTATGAGCGTTTCGGCGTTATGATCGACATGTCAAGAAACGCGGTTATGAACCTCCCCTCGCTGAAAAAATTTATTGCAATCCTCAAAAAAATGGGCTATAACTGTGTAATGCTTTACACAGAGGACACTTATGAGATAAAGGAAGAGCCGTATTTCGGTTATCTTCGCGGCAGATATTCGGAAGAGGAGCTGCGAGAGCTTGACGATTATGCCTATTCTCTCGGAGTTGAGCTCATTCCCTGTATTCAGACTCTGGCGCATCTTAATGCATACATCCGTTGGGGAAAGACACCTGTTGATTGCAACGATATTCTGCTTACCGACGATGAGAGAACGTATTCCCTTATCGACAAAATGCTTGCGGCATCTCGCCGTTGCTTCCGCTCCGAGCTGATACACCTCGGCATGGATGAGGCGCACATGCTTGGCAGAGGCAAGCATCTTTCCATATACGGATATGAAAAATCCGAGGATATAATGAACAGGCACCTCAAGAGAGTAAGAGAGCTCGCCGATAAGCACGGCTATAAGCCTATGATCTGGTCGGATATGTATTTCAGATCCTGGAATAACGGTAGCTACAGCGCAGGCGCGGATGGTATAATTCCCGAGCACGTGAAGTCTGATTACGACAAGGGCGTTATCCCTGTTTACTGGAACTATTATTCGAAAAACGAGGGCGATTACGATAAAATGTTTTCCGCACACAAGCAGCTTTCCGATAACGTTTGGTTTGCGGGCGGAGCATGGTGCTGGTCGGGAATAATTCCTCACAACCGCTACTCCTTGGATACTATGCTTCCCGCTATGCGCTCATGCAGAAAGAATAAGATCAAAAACGCCTTCATCACCCTTTGGGGAGATGACGGTGCGGAGTGCTCTCATTTTTCACAGCTCCCCTCGCTTTTGCACATCATTGAATATGCCAAGGGCAATGAAGATATAGACAGCATCCGTGCAAAATTCAAGAGACTTTTCGGCATTTCGTACGACAGCTTTATGGCTATAGATAAGCCTAACTCCGTAACGGGTGCTACGAACAGCGAAAATCCGTCAAAATATATGCTCTACTCCGATCTTTTCCTCGGCTTCCTCGACTATACGGTATCCGAGGGTGTTGGCGAAAAATATGCCGAGGTAGCAAAGGAGCTGGACGCTGTTGCAAAGAGCTCGCGTACCTTCGGTTACGTTTTCAAAACGGCGGCAAGACTTTGCGACGTGCTTGAGATAAAGTACGATCTTGGCGTAAAAACAAGGCGAGCATACAAGGAGCATAACATAGAAGAGCTCTCCCGCCTGGCAGAGCTGTACTCCGAGCTTGCAAGGAGGATCAAAAAGCTGCACACGGCATTCTCTTATCAGTGGCATAAGGACAACAAGCCGCACGGCTTTGACGTTCAGGATATACGACTTTGCGGAATAATGGGACGTATAAGTGCTTTGAGAGGACGTTTGCTTGACTATATAAACGGCAAGGTCAGCATCATCGAAGAGCTTGAAGAGGATATCCTCCCGTACGGAAGATATGCCGAGGGCGTTGCAATAAGATGTAATTCCTACAGAGAGTACACCTCTCCCAACGTGACTACTCATAACTAATATAACTGCCGACAGTACCGTAATTTTCGCGCCCTGCTTCCTTTCGGAAAATGCGGCTATTGCGGTAAAAAACGCTCTGAAGCCTCTTACGAGGTCAGAGCGTTTTTTTAAAATCCTAAATTCTCAATTATTCTCTCGGCAATCGCCTTCATGCCAAGATTGCCCGGGTGAGTTCGCCACGTATCCTTGATAGGTGCGGGCTCTCCGTTTTTGTCTGTATAGGTTTCATCCGTGTGGTTTTCGTTTTCAGCGCAGCGCAGATCTCTTATATCAATGCACTCTATGCCCCACCGCTCGCAAAGCGAGTTTACATAGTTATCCGTAGTCCGTCTGTTATACCAGCCGTGTACCCATATCAGCCGTGCGCGAGGAGCGCATCTTTTTATTCTTTCTATCAGAAGATCACCGCTTACCTTGAACGTTGCGTTTTTATCATCGGTATTGATATTATCTCCCAGCTGGAGAATTATCAAATCGAGATCCTCCGTGAAGCTCTCGCACGAGGGCATACCCGTGTATTGATTATTCGCCTCCGAATACCAGTTCTCAAAGGCATCAAGCGTCTCGCAATGCTCAAAGCCGCTACCGTGCAGCTTTTTGAATTTACAGTCGGGGGAAATACTTTTCACGTATGAGGAAACGTAGTGAAAATAGTCCTTATCTGATGCAGTCGCGCACATTCCGTAGTTCATTTGCATGCCGAGAAGGAGTGAATTGCCGACAAACAGCATGCTTGACGGTGCTTTACCGCAAGTCTTAACACTACCCTTTACCGAAGGCTTTTCGGTTTTTTCATAGGTATCGGTTTGTGCACCGACTTCCTCTGCGGAAAGCTCGGTAAGCGTCAGCTCGGCACTCTCCGATATGATTTCAAGCTCTGGGCAAAAGCCCTGCATATCACGGTAGACCGCAAGATTTATAGGGTCGAAATCATAGGATATTTCAAACTCTCCCTCACATAGTCTGTCCTCTCTGTGCAAAAGCTTTTCGGATGCGGAATTTATACCGTAAAGCGAGAGCAGAAGCTCTCCGCGCTCGACTCTTCCGCGCACCGTGATGCGTACCGCATCGCTCAGCGTTGTAAACCTTGGCAATGCTACTCCACAGCCGGTATCACCCGAAACGGAAAGCGCGTTACCGCTATCGGTCAGCTTACAGCCGTTATTTACAATGTCTTTAATTCCCGATATTATCATTTTATTTCCCTCTGAAATCGCCTTGCATAAGTGCATTTTTTGCACACGGGGTGCACCATTCTGCCCTCGCGGAAGCCTGCCTGCATAGCTCTTGCCATATCCGAGGAAAGAATACTGTCAAGCTCCTCGGAAAATATATTGCCAAGCGGCATCAATCCCTCGGAGTCAAGGCAGCAAGGAACCACCGTTCCGTCTGCAAGCACAGCTATCTGCCGGCGCATGGCATGGCAGGTTCCCTCCTCCCTTTCATCCGCATCACTCTCGGAGGGCCAAGTGAATATTCCGTCATATTCAAGAAACGTGCGATAGGCGATCCTGTATCCGCTGTATCTTTTCTGCCAAGGCTCAGGATATTCTTCCCTAAGGCGTGCTTCTATAAAGGTGTTTTGAGAATTTTCACCAAGTCTTTCATCGGTATCAAGGTTCCACAACCTGAAAACTGCGTTGACCTCGCGTGCCGAAAGCTCCTTTGCAAAGCCTATAACGGTATCAAGATATCCTCCGTGCGTTATATCCCCCCAGTTACCCTCGGGGGCGTGCAGAGAAATACTCACTCTGTGCAAAACGTCACAGTTATCAAGGAGCGCATTTGCACGTGTACCGAGGAGAGTTCCGTTCGTTGTTATACATACCTCATATCCCCACTCCCCCGCGATCCTTATGAGCGATGAGAGCCCCGGGTGGCAAAGCGGCTCACCCATGAGGTGAAAGTAAATCTGCTTCGTATACCCCGAAAGCCGCTCGCACACCAGCCTGAACTCCTCCTCGCTCATCCGGCGCATCTTTCGCTTTGTTCCGGGGCAGAAGCTGCAGTTCAGATTGCAGATATTTCCTATCTCAACGTATACGCGCGAGAACATTAACCTTTAAGCTTTCTTGCACCAAGCTTGTCGAGTATCTCGCCGCAGGTCTTAGGGTCATCGCAGGTGAAGCCGAGCGCACCGTTGGCAAGTGCCTTTGCGTAATCCGCTTCGTTAACGTTCCAGCTGTAATAAATGCAGGGCTTTATTCCCATGAGGCGGAACTCGTCAAATCTCGCCTTATCCACAACTACAGAGTCAGCCTCAATGGGCATACCCTCAAAGGTCTTTTTGCCGTGTGCAAACAGGCATACCTCATCGTAGTATTTATAGGGATCATCATTTTCGTAACCCTTCATGTGCGTCTTGGGATAGAAGCCGTGAATGGAGAAATCATCCTTTGAATATCTTGCTCTCAGCCATGCGCAAATACCTGCGGAGAACGTTATTATGGTAAGTCTGCCCTTACCGAACACACCGTATTCCTTGCAGAGCCTGAGTGTTTCACCGGCGGAAGCGTAAGCAAAATCACCGATCTGTTCGGGATAATCCTTGAGCTCAAGAAGCACTCCGACGTCGGGGCGTGTCTGCATAAGCTCAAGAAACTCGCGGAGCGTAGGAACGCGCTCACCGCGGAATTCCTCACCGAATTTGATGCCCGCATCGGCTTTTCTTACGTCGGCAAGGGTCATGAGATTTACGTTTCCTTTTTTGTCTGTGGTTCTGTCAAGCTTTGCGTCATGAATAACAACTATCTCATAGTCCCGTGTCATGTGTACGTCCATTTCGATAGAGTCTATATCAAGTTTGAGTGCCTCGCGGAACGCAAGCATGGTGTTCTCCGGGAACTTCTGTCTATATCCCCTGTGCGCTGTGAGTGTGACCTTGTTGTTCATTTTTTATCCTCCCCAAAATTAAATTATATCTTTTATCTGTTTAATAAGATTTTCTGCGAAGAGCGAGAAGCCAACGTCATTCGGGTGCAGATAGGTATCCGCATAGAAGCTCGGCATAGGTGGAACGAGCGAGAGCCCCGATATCGCATAAAAGCCTCTATTCCGTGCCTCGTTTTCGATCGTTAAGCGGAACGTGTGGAATTCATCTCTCATATTGTTGCCGTTCGCATCACCGCGCCATATAGGTGAAATAACTATAACTTTCTTATCCGAATACGCCTGTTTGATAAGATCGAGATAGCCTCTTACCTGCTCCTCTTTTTCGGGAATAGTATTGCCGCGTGTGAAATCATTTGTACCGTAAGCAACAATTACCGCATCGGGATCAAAATCAGGTTTATCAAACGTTGAAACGCTGAAAAATGCACCGCCGATACCGTTTATAACCGCGTCGGCGTCAAAATAATCCGTAACTCTCCATGCATAGGACAGCGAATCAAACTCTGAATTCCAGCCCTGGGTTATTGAATCGCCTATAAACAGCAGCCGCTTTGAATAGGTAAGCGGCTCAAACGAAGCACCCTCATCAAGCTCTACGTCTTTTATTTTGCCTATCGAGTGACTTGGAAAAATAAGCGTTACCCTGCATTTTTCGAGGGCCGCACCCCTGACGTCACACAGCGTGTAGACTTTTTTGCCAATCTCCGTGATCTTGTCTCTTAGAATTCCGTTTATTCTCAGCTCAAATTTTCCACCCGTTGCTACCGTAAATCCGAATTTTTTGGAATTCGTTACAAAATCCAATCTTATTCCGCTGGTCGTTCTCGCACGCATGCCAAGCGACTCGGAATAGGCATACCACGCATTGAGCTGGCGTTCAGTGCATTTATCAAAAACGTAGCCGTCATCGCTCTCGCTGATACTGACAGCACCCTTTGTTATCTTCTTGACGTCGTCAAATTTAAGTATCATATTACCCCCGTATATCAAGCGCGTAACATTATCTATACAAGTTCATTTTAACACTTTGTAAAAGTTGTGTCAATAGTTTCGCGCGATTTTATTAAAGTAACGGGTTTCTCATTACCGCACAACCGTTTTATAAAACCTGCTTCATTCGGGCAGAAGTGAAGGGGCTGTCTCAAATGCAAATTGAGACAGCCCCTTCGTGGAGGCTCGGCAGATTTGGGGAAGAAGCGCGGTTCTTCGGGGCGAGAGGCGTACACGTGTACGGTGAGCCTCGAAAACTGCGGTAGAAAAAAGTCCATTAAAATGAAGTAATCCGCAGGATTTCAACCTTTATTGTCTAATTTATATTTTATTCGTAAACCTGAGCTTTTTTGTTTACTTTCGGACTTTTTTCGGTCTTACCAAATGTGACAGCCTCTAAAATTATTATTCCACCGCGAGTGCTCCGTCCTTGACCGTGACTGTAAGGGTCGTGTCGGGGGCGATATCCTCAGCGATTATTTTTCTTGCAACCAGCGTTTCGAGCTTTGACTGCAAAAATCTCTTCAAGGGTCTTGCTCCGTAGGTGGGGTCATAGGAGCTGTCTATGATAAGCTCATGCGCCTCATCGCTGACGGTAACGTTTATCCGCTTATCCGAAAGCCGCCCGGCAAGCTCTTCGAGCGAAAGGCTCACTATGTCGCGGATATTATCTCTTGTCAGCGGCTTGAAATAGATTATCTCGTCAAGCCTGTTGAGAAATTCGGGGCGGAATGAGCGTTTTAGGAGCGCGGTAACCGCCGCCGTTGCCTCGGGGCTGATCTCACCTGCCTCAATACCGTCAAGAATAATATCCGAGCCGAGATTGCTCGTCATAATTATTATCGTGTTTTTGAAATCCACGACCCTACCCTGACTGTCGGTTATTCTTCCGTCGTCAAGCACCTGCAAAAGAACGTTGAAAACGTCCGGATGCGCCTTTTCTATCTCGTCGAAAAGCACGACTGCGTAGGGCTTGCGGCGTATCGCCTC
>CAZTWE010000059.1:0-13171 GCA_964617165.1 uncultured Ruminococcus sp. | reverse complement strand
ATCTCTTTGGTGAAATCTATATTTCGGATATTGTGAAGCGCAATAAGATCAGAAATATCGGTGAGCTTGAAGACCTTTTGAACACTCTTTCTTCGTCGATCGGTTCACTTACTAATCCGGAAAAACTGAAAAACACTTTTAAGACGGTAAAAAAATCAAAGATTACCGCCGCAACTATCAAGAAATATATTGATTGCTTTGAAGATTCTTTTTTGATAGACTCGGCGGAGCGATACGATATCAAGGGAAGAAGCTATATCGAAACGCCTAAGAAGTATTATTTCTCAGATCTTGGACTTCGCAACGCGCGTATCAATTTCCGCCAGTTCGAGCAGACGCATACGATGGAAAACGTGATCTACAACGAGCTTTGTATGCGCGGATACAGCGTTGACGTGGGTGTGGTGCAGATTGCTGAAAAGGGCAAGGACGGCAAGGTAACGAGAAAGCAGCTTGAGGTTGATTTTGTCTGCAACCTCGGTTCAAAGCGATTCTATATTCAATCGGCATTTTCCATTCCCGACGATGAAAAGCGCGCGCAGGAAATTCGCCCCTTCCGTAAGATAGATGATTCTTTTAAGAAGATCATCGTCACTAAGGATATAGTCGCGCCGTATTATGACGAACACGGCATATTGACGGTTAACGTTTACGACTTTTTGCTGAATCCGGAGTGTATTGAGGGATAAGTATGGAACTATATATTACGATAGCTTTATAAAGAGATTAGCCGAAACAATATATGCAAATGGTGCCATAGCATTAGGTTCTTTAGCGGTCGGATTAATCATCTATTTAATCGTTCAGTTAATTAAAAGTCGAAAACAAGAAGGAAAATATTTGAAAAAGTTGTCCCTATTATAACTCACTCGTTTTGTGCGTTCAAGTAGGGACAACTTTTTTAAATATTTTCCTTGTTTTCCTGACTATGCAGCTTTCGGAACGATGTTTTCTGATGCGTTTAACATATTTTCTATAAATATTCCATAACCTTCCGTTGGGTCTGCTACCATAACGTGAGTGACCGCACCGACGAGCTTACCGTCCTGTATGATCGGGCTTCCGCTCATACCTCGGACTATTCCGCCGGTAATAGCTATGAGTGCATCGTCGGTCACGTGGATTTTGAATGACTTTGTACCCTTGGATGAATAGTCAATATCCGAGATTTCAATGGAATAGCTTGCGCGTTTGCCGCTTCTTACGGTTGTAAGAATGGTAGCCTCACCTTCGGTGACGGCGTTCTTTTTTCCGACGGCAATAGGCTTAGACGTAGTGCTCTCTATACTGCAATCAAGCGTGCCGAAAACACCGCACTCGGTATTCGCATCAAGCTCGCCGAGGATTTTGTCGGTAAGCACACCGCGCAGTTCACCGGGAGTATTGGCTTCGCCTCGGCTTGCACCCGAGAGAATAACCCCCGTGACCTGCCCCTCGGTCATTTTTATTATCTCTTTGCCGTCCTTTGCACATATTCCGTGACCGAGACCGCCAAATCTGCCGCTTTCGGGATCGTAATAGGTAACGGTGCCTATACCTGTAGCACCGTCTTTGAGAATAACGCCGAGATGATATTCCTCGGCGCAAAGCTTGGGCTTGACTGATACGGATATCCGTTTTCCGTCACGCAATATCTCGAAACGCATTGCGTCTCCGACAGAGGCGCGAAGCAGCTCTTTTACGTCATCTACCGTGGATATTTCTTTGCCGTCAATGCTCTTTATGACGTCATTTTCCCTGAGCTCTCCGTCAGATAAAGCATCTATCACTCTGGATACCGTAACGGTACCGCCGCATATTTTTACCCCGAAGGCATCCCCTCCGGGGCATAGATAAATTTCCTCGTTTTTCTCTGCTGATTTTCGTTTTCCGAAGATCAGCTCGGCAAAGCGGGATGAAACCGTGCTGCCCGCTGCGGCAGGATTGTTGTTGTCCGTATAGCTTGCATCCGCATTTATAAGAAAGGTTGAGGACAAAAGACAAATAATAAGAAGAAAAGAAAATAGGGCTTTGAATTTGTAATTCCTGTTTTTCATCGGTGAGTTCCTTTTTGCAAAAGCTGGTGTTAATTCACCGCAATACTAATTTGCCTATTTACGACAAAATGTATACGTAACAATTTAAGCCAAAACAGGTGAAACGGGCTTTTTGAAAAGGAATTTTTGTGCCTACTCTCCGTCGATCTTTGGTATAACGAAAGGCTTATCCTCCATGAAGAATATTCTTGTCAGATAGCTGTACAGTACGTTCTTTGTCATAGAGGAAAGATCAAGAGCGGGATTGATAGCTGTGGGCATCATCGCAATAACCCCCTCGGGCTTGATGGTGTACGTGAAGCCGGAGCGTATAGCGGCAACGTCCATATTTGCCTTACACTCACCGCTTATGTGGTTTGTATTGTAATTCATAATGAATTTAAACGTGTTACCGTCAATTTCGGTATGTATACGTACGTATTGTAGGTTTAAAGCCGCACAAACGAAGTTGAGCTTCAGAAAACGCGCAAATCCGTCAACCGACAGGTATAATTCCCGGTACATAACGTTGCATAAGTCATATTTGTACAAGCCTCTGAAATTTTCCGAAATGAAGTTGCCTATCTGATCCGAGAATGATTTTATTGAAATGGTTGTACGTAAATAACGTACGGGCGGCTGTACGTGCTCGAACTGTTTCTTCGCGGTTTTTCTGTTGTTTGTAGTTTCCATCATTGCATCCTTATATCCGAGTGCTTTAAGCTTTTGAATATATCTGTCTCTTTGGCGGAAGCCGAAAGCTGCTCGGTCACGTCTGATATAATCTCTCCTATCCTTTGCGAAATATATGCGTTTTCTACGTCGGAATAACATTCATTGTAATGCTCATCATTCTTGTCCGTTTTGTAAAGCACCCAGTATTCCGCCTGAACGTCCGAGCTTATTTCAATAACCTCGCTCGTTTCGTAAAGGTCAAGCGAAAATGCCTCGGAGAGCACGTCCTTATAAAATACGTAGTCAACGCTCTCCGAGCCGATGATAACTCCGTTGAAAATATCGGAAGGGTCGCTCAGCGTGCAGGACATTGCATAGGAAAGTGCAGCACTTTCGGTTGACTTTGAAGCAATCGTATTTCTTATTGACTCCACTTCAGCGAGCGGGAGCTCGTGATTTATGGTGACGATACTTATGCGCACGCATTTGTTGCTGTTGTAAAACTCGCGCACGTCGTCTTTTGTGTATTCCAGCGCACCCTCTTTCATATCCGCAGTGGGGTTATCTATGTCGAAATTGCCTTGATAATAGTCAATAATATTGTCGTAGGCGAGCTGATAACGAAGCATCAGGTCCTGCACGGAATAATTGAGATTTATTGCCGAAAGATCGGACAGATATTTTTCGTAGTCTCCGTCATAGTATTCATTATTAACGTCATCGGCTATCAGATCAAGCACCTTGTTGTCCGCCTCGCCCGAGAAAACGTCAAGCCCTAGCTTTTTGCTCAGATGTATCGTTGCGTAAATATCGGCACAAAGCTCGATTGTCGTCTGCTTTATCTTATCTGCCGCGGCAATACCCTCGTCGGTCTCAAAGAAATTTTCTCCGCGATTTGCATAGTCCGATGCGTGATTTAAAAACAGTGCGCGGTAAAGCTCGTATTTCACCTCGTAGGTGACTCCGTCTATCTCAAACGTCATAAGCACGCGGCTTTCTTCCTCACTGCTCTCAACAGGCTCGTAGGTACTGCTGTTGCCGCATGAGAAAAATGAGAGCGAAAATACCGCAATTAAAAGTAAGCTTAATATTTTTTTCATTCAAACCTCTGTATAGTTAATTTATTTTTTATATTCTATCAAATATTTTTGTACAAATCAAGTAAAATTAAATAAAACATTTGCATTTAACGATTATGTGTGTTAAAATAAGCGTGTAATAAATCTGAAAGGGGCTCCGTTATGGAAGAAATTTACAAAATACAACTCTCAAAGGTAATAGAAAAGTTCGATCTTGAAACTATTTATCTGCCTACGTTACCCGATAATATTTACATAAGCTGCGCAAGAGTCAACCGTCCGGGATTGCAGATGGCGGGCTACTATGATTATTTTGAGCGCGAGAGATTGCAGATAATCGGAAAAATGGAAAGCGAATTTTTGACAACGCTGACAAAGGAGCAGAGAACAGAGCGCCTTGAAGAGTTCTTCAAAAAGCAGCCTGCGGGAGTTATATTCTCGTCCTCTATAGAAATATCCGACGAGATCGTGGAGTTCGCTGAAAAGTATGAGGTTCCCGTAATGAGAACGGCTCTCAGGACCTCGGAATTTATGGCGGCAATGATAGCATATCTGAACGTAGAGCTCGGACCTCGCATCACAAGGCACGGGGTTTTGGTAGAGGTATACGGTGAGGGTATTCTTCTTCTCGGAGATTCGGGAGTCGGTAAGAGCGAGACCGCTATAGAGCTTGTGAAACGCGGGCACCGACTTATTGCAGATGATGCGGTTGAAATCAAAAAGGTTTCTGCGACTACTCTTGTCGGAAAAGCCCCCGAGATCATTCGCCACTACGTTGAGCTTCGCGGAATAGGAATAGTAGACGTAAGGCGTTTGTTCGGTATAGGCTCCGTTAAGCTCACCGAAAAGATAGACCTTGTTATAAATCTTGAAAACTGGCAGCAGGGAAAGATGTATGACCGCTTCGGTCTCAATGAGGAAACCATGGATATACTCGGCATCAAGGTTCCTATGATACTTTTACCTGTTTGTCCCGGCAGAAACCTCTCGGTCGTTATAGAGGTTGCGGCAATGAACAACCGTCAGAAGCGTATGGGCTATAACACCGCCGAGGAATTCAATAAAAGACTTATGGAATCCATTGGCGGCTCGGATAATCTCAGCTGAAAATGCATAAAGCAAAAGTCCTCTGCATAGTATTGAACAAATACTATTTGGAGGACCTTTTTATGTCTGATATTAAAAACGAAAATGCGCTTGGAGCAGAGTGCTGTGAGCGCGAAAGAAAAATCTTTTCCGTGCGCGGTGAGAGCAGCTGCGATCACATTCTTCCCGACTATATGGGAGACGTCAAAAAGCTTCTTAAATGCTCTGTAAGTGTCATACCGTGCGACAAATTTATAGGCGGCGGAGAGATATCCTTTCTTAACACGCTGACGTATTACGTAATGTATCTCGATCGGGATGACGTTCTGACCGAGGCAACCTTTACGTCTGAATATGAGCACACCGAGAGCGTTGACGACAGCTTTATAGACGGTGATGCCTATACCCGTGTACAGAATTTAACGATAAGACTTCAAGGGCCGCGCAAGATATGTGCCAAGGCATCGCTGATTCTGGATATTTATATGATGGAAGAAAAGCCACTGCCTACGGTAGAGCTTCCCGCTAACGCCGAGACAAGAGAGAGCAAGGTTAAGGTGCATGCGGCAGAATATTTTGCAGGCAAGGAGAGGGAATACGCAGAGGAGATAGGCAGGCTCAGCGGCACCGGCTGTGATGACGTTGAGGTGATAAAATGCTCAGTGCATCCGGTAATCGATACGTGCGAGGAGGTAACTGACGGAATTTGCCTCAAGGGCAGTGCCTTGGGGGCGGTGATCCTGCGTGTCGGAGAGGATATTGTAAGGCTTGAAAAACGGTTGCCGATAGAGGATGTAATATCGGGAGATTATATAGAGCATAGCGGTGCTGCATACTGCGGCTTCTGCTATGCAACCGACGTCACCGCAAACGTTAATAACGAGGTATCTGATGCGCAAAGCGTTGATTACTACTCTTCCGTTGTCATTAACTTTACCACGGAATGCTACGCAAGGCGCGATGCCAACCGCGAGTACACCTTGACTACAGATGCGTTTGTAACGGGTATGCATACCGATTGCACTTATGAGGACTTCTCCTACAGTGAGTTCTTGGGCAGTAGCCTTGAGAGACGCAAGCTTTCTTATGAGATAAAGCGCGACGAGTCACTTCTCAGAGATATTATAGATTGCGATGCTCAGATAAAAAATCTGCGCTGGAGTGTCTCGGGGGAAGAAGTCGTCATGTTGGGCGATATATCGATATGCTGTGTTGCATCAGGCAGCGAGCCTACCGATTGCTATACCGTTAAGCACGACAGCGAATTTGAAGAGCGCATAAAATTCAGCGGAGCAAATGAAAATTGTCAGGCGTCTGGCAGAATACAGATAAACGATATATCCGTAAGCTTCGATACGGAAAAAATTTATATATCGGTAACGCTTTCCGTGAGTGCTCTCGTTGAGGAAAGTAAATATCTTTCTGTTTTGAAGAGCGTTTCGTGCGAGGAACGCACCGATTACAATAAACACGCTATTACAGTTTATTATCCAAAATCCGGTGATACTGTGTGGAGTATTGCCAAGGAGTACGGTGTGTCTGTCGAAACGTTAATGAAATATAACTCCGTTGCCGATCTGAATTTAAATGATAGCGTTTCACTTGAAAGGATAATAATTGTAAACAATTGATTGCATAATAAGCGAAAAACACGGATAGCCGCTATTTGGCGCTATCCGTGTTTTTTTAAAAAGACTTATATATGTCCACCGTCTATCTCTGCGCTCTCGCCCGAATCAGCGGTTTGCGGAATAAGTTCATCGGGGAAATGGATCATGACGTTTTCGGCTTCAAGCTTACGCTGCAGCTTCTTTACGTCAACCTCATGCACCGAGACACCGTCGGCAATAGCTATGCATGCAGCCTCGCCTGCCGCCTGACCTGTAATTATAGCGGGAGGTATAACTCTGAGAACGTCCCATCCGTATCCCTCGGCACAGGCACATCTGCCCGCCGCGAGAATATTGGGATAATCCTTGTTGTACAGAGTTCCGTAAGGAACCTCGTAAAGATAATCGCGCCTGTCGAAATCGTTGATCGCTGCGATAGAATCGTCAAAATGACGGTACGCATCGGTATGCCTGAAAGTATGCTCGCCCACAATATGGCAGGTCGTGCGGAATTGGGGCATACCCGGAAGCATAACTATATCTCTTGAATTTTTATCCTCGGCTTTTAGCTTTGAAAGCATCAGCTTTTGATTTCTTTGCAGATAATCGTTGACGTCCTCAACGCTCGTTCCTGCCCATTTCGGTATGTCATCGGGCTGGTTATGACCGTAAAGATTTATTCCACCGCCTGCGATGCCCGAATACATATTGCAAATATTCTCGGTCTCGGCAGCCTTTCTGCAACCTGCGAGAGTTACACATTTTGCGCTGTATGTAAAGTAGTTCTCGCCCTCGGCAAACGGCGTACCGCTCTGTCTGACTATATCCGCATCTCCCGTAGTATCGATTACGACCTTGCAGGAATATGCAAGAAGCCCGGATTTACTTGTGGTTATAACGCCCGTTACCGTCTTGCCTTCCATAATAGGCTCTGTGGCAACGCAGTCATATAGAATATCTACTCCGACGGATGAAAGCTCGGACATCAGCTGAAGAGCGAAAATATTCGGAGAAAAGCGTTGAATATAACGTTCCTTGGTTGGCTCCTTAGGCTCGCCCTCCTTCCAGGATTTCGGTATGGTATCAAATCCAAGCTCCGCACTCATCCTTGTCCATTTTTCGCAAAGCCCGAATATGATCTGCCGCCCTCTGCCGTTGCACATGGGAACAAACAGATTTATAAGTCCGAGTGTTGCAAGGCCTCCGAGAATGGTAGATTTCTCCAACAGTAAGGTCTTGTATCCGTTCCTGGCGGAAGTGTACGCAGCAGCACAGCCGGCTACTCCGCCGCCGCAAACAATAACATCGTACGAGTCCTTGATTTCTACGTTTTTGATAAATTGATAAGTATTCATTGCTTTCCTCCAATACTCCAAAATGCAAACAATTATTGTCTTATTCCTGCTCTAACCAGTTGATACCCGCGGTAACGTCAACCGTGAGAGGCACGTTAAGTGCGACTGCGTTTTCCATTTCCTCTTTGAGGATCCTTTTCACGCTGTCAACACGGTCAAGAGGAGCTTCTACTATAAGCTCGTCGTGTACCTGCATAACTATCCTTGCCATCGGCTCCTCGCGAAGCAAGCGGCTGTGTACCCTTATCATTGCAAGCTTCATAATATCGGCAGCCGTTCCTTGAATGGGTGCGTTCATTGCCACACGCTTACCGAAGGCTCTTTGCATACCGTTTGCCGAGGTCAGCTCGGGAATATAACGCCGCCTGCCGAAGAGAGTTTTCGTATAGCCGTTTTCCTTTGCATCCTTTACAACGTTCTCAAGGTATGCGTCTATCATGGGATAGTTCAAAAGGTAGCTCTTAATGTACTTTGATGCCTCGGCGGTGGTAGTGCCGATATCCTTGGCAAGCGAAAAACCGCTGATGCCGTAAACTATACCGAAATTCACGGCTTTAGCACGTTTTCTCATTTCATCGTTTACGCTGTCCTCGGGGATACCGAATACCGCCGCCGCTGTTTTTCTGTGTATGTCAACACCCTCTCTGAATGCCTCGGACATGTTGTAATCCTCCGAAATGTGGGCGAGGAGGCGCAGCTCTATCTGCGAGTAATCCGCATCTATCAGAGAATAACCGTCACGGCATACAAAGTAACGGCGCATCTCTCTGCCCATCTTCGTACGGATCGGAATGTTTTGCAGATTAGGATCTGCGCTCGACAGTCTGCCCGTTGCCGTAAGTGCCTGCTTGAACTCGGTGTGAATTCTGGAATTTTCATCCGCCACCTTAGGCAGCTGAGCCGCATAGGTGCTGTAAAGCTTATTTACCTGTCGGTATTCGAGAATATCATCGATTATAGGATTGTACGGGCGCAGCTCTTCAAGCGTTTCGGCATCTGTGGAAAATCCGTTTTTGTTTTTCTTTGCTTTCACGGGAAGCCCAAGCTTTACGTAAAGCACCTCTCCGAGCTGCTTCGGAGAGTTTATATTGAATTCACCGAGTGCCTGAACGTATATCCGTTCCTCAAGCTCGTGTGCAAGCTCGCTCAGCGCATCCGCAAATTCAAGCATTCCCGCCGTGTTGATCTTAAAGCCCGTGCGTTCTATCTCGGCAAGTATCGGTATGAGAGGCAATTCCAGCTCATCAAGCACGTAAAGACCGTCGGCATCCGAGATCCTTTTTCTCATAGCCTCTTCAATTGTGAAAAACAGATCCGCCGCAGGTGCGCCTGTGTCAACCGCCGTATCCGCAAACATGGAAGCAAGGGTGGGAACAGTTGCATCTCCGCTTCCGGGATTAAGTACGTAAGCATAGAGTAAAAGGTCGAGATACCTGACCCCGTGCGGAGTTTTTACGGAGTTGTTTTCGAATAAATGTATCAGTGCCTTAGCATCATAGCATACGATTTCTCTGTCCGTATTAAGCAGGGGAGCAAGTGCGCTGATGCTTCCGCGGAAAATGTAATTTTGTTTTCCGTCGAAAATATTGAAGCCGCCGTCTGCAAGCTGCTGTATTGCAATACGCTTGGCAAAGATAGCGTGAACGCCTTCATCCGTAAGCTCGGAAATCTCGGCACGGGTGGCGGCTTTTGCCGTGGATGAGGTGTCTGCCGAAGAGCTTTCACCGTTTCCCTCGGTCGATGCCGAAGCTGCATCGGAGGCGGAAAGACCGAATTTTTTAATAAACGAATTCAATTCAAGCTCGGTGAATTTTTTATAAAGTCCCGCGCGATCCACACCTCGGTAGGCAAGCTCGTCAAGCGTCTTTCCGATCGGTGCCGCCGTGTCTATTTTTGCAAGCTTGCGTGAAAGGAAAGCACTGTCCTTACCTTCCGTCAGCTTTGCGCGAACGCTCCCCTTGATCGACTGATCGTTTATGTTTTCATAAATGCCCTCAAGCGTTCCGAAATTCTGTATAAGGGTTGCTGCGGTTTTTTCTCCTATGCCGCGTACTCCGGGGATATTATCCGATGAGTCGCCCATAAGAGCCTTCATATCAACGAAAGCACTCGGCGAAATCCCGTATTTCTCTCTGAACTCGGCTTCGCGCATCACTTTAGTCTCGGAATTACCTGCAAGGAGAACCGTTATTTTGTCGTCGATAAGCTGCAACAAATCCCTGTCTCCCGTGAGGATGTAGCCCTCGGTCGGCTCACTTGCCGAGTGCGCGAGCGTTGCCACGGTTCCTTGAATATCATCGGCCTCGTATCCTGGCAGCTCCATTGTGTGTATTCCCATCAGCTCAAGGCATATCTTAGCCTCAGGGAACTGTTCAAGCAGCTCGGGTGGGGTCGGACTTCTTCCGGCCTTGTATTCGGGGAACATAACGTGGCGGAACGTCGGAGCCTTCAGATCAAATGCAACCGCTACGTAATCGGGCTTAAGCTCATCCATCTGACGTGAGATAATGTTTATCATACCAAATATCGCATTGGTATTTTTTCCGCTCTTCGTTGTGAGCGGTCTTACTCCGAAAAATGCTCTGTTAATAATACTGTTACCGTCAATGACGAGAATTTTTTTCATTTTTTACATCCTCTTTTATGGATTTTCTTCACAGCCCGAACCGGTTTGTCCGTTCGTATCATCCCCGGGGGCAACACCGTCGCAAGAGATAGCATCCTCACTATCCGTATCTTCGTTGGTATCCTGCGCACCGATGCCCGAAGCTGTATCGCCGTCTTGTGCCGCGGGAGCTTCCGCGCTGCCGTCAACCAAATCGATATCACCGTTTTGCGCTGTGCTATCCGTTTTATCGGCACTGTCGGTTTGTTCCGCGTTGTCGTCTGAGAAGCCTTGCTCTGTCTCACCCGAGGGTGCCACCTGTGTGCCTACGCCCTCATCGGCATCATCTGTTATGGGTGGGAAAAGATCCTTTTCGGATGGCTCCATGGCTAACTCGCTCGTCTCGGTCATTCTGTTGTATACCTCAAGATATGCGAGCCGTGCAAGCTCCTCTTGCTCCGCTATATATGCCATCCTCTCTGCTGAGGCTTCCTTCATAAGAAGCACTGTGTCGCTTATTCTGTCCTCCCCCAGTGTATAAGCAAGCAGTATGCGGGACGTAATGAATATAGCAACACATAATGAAAGTGCGTTTTCATAGATAGTATCGGAAATAACGTTTCCCGAAACAAAATAATAGATAAGTGCGGGGACGGATGAATAAGCTGTAAGAGTTGCCGCTATGAAGCCGAACGCTATATAAAGATTCCAGCACTCGCGTCCGAGAGATATCCTTATTTCATAAAGGAAGAAAAGCGCACAGAATAAAAACGCCATCTGATCAACCGTTTTATTCGGTGAATTTATCGGAAGCTCCGTATTGAAATACAGAAACGAAGAATACAGCGCGAAGAATATAACTGCAATTATTCCGAAAGCAGCTCTTTGCAGCGAGGCACGGCTTGCAACAAATGCATTCAGCAAAAAGTATCCGATGCACAGGAGTGCAAGTATTGCAAGAACGCAGAGCAAAATGTAAATTATATTTTTTGTTACCAGAGCCTCGGAGAAGGTGATGCCCATTGAACGTATTTCCGAAAGCGCACCGAAAACGTAAAATAACAGAGCAACGGAAATAAGAGTTGTCGGAATATACGTTGCAGGTGTGTGGAAGCTGGCTATCAGCGCGATTTTTTTATCGCTGACAAAAGCATACGTGAAAAGCAGGAAAGAACCCCCCGCTGCTATTGCGCTTGCAAAATTGATAAGTATCTTTCTGTCAAAATATATAGAGTCGGTATTGAAATCTATAAAGAGAGCACATGTGCGTAGCGTAACGGCGATAGCCATCACTGCCAAAAAAATCGGCAAATATATGCGCAGTGCCTTTTGTTGCCTGTTCATTTTTAAGATTTCCTTCCTTAATTATATATACGCGCGTACGCGAGATGCGCACTTACTTATTTATTCTACACTATAAATATGAATAAAATGTAAACAAAAGCCATAAAGCATGAAAAAAGATAAAAAAACAGCTTCGGGGCGGCGAATTATCGGTTGTTGTGCATTTTTTACAAAAAACACTGTGATTTTATCTGAAATTTCTACATTGAAATTTTTTGATTTTTTAGCAATAAAGTATTGATTTTTTACGAGTAATAGTGTATAATGTATGAGCTTGATATGCGTTGAAGCGGGAGGTGGCTACTCATAGAAGTAGGGAATTTCCGTGGAGTATGTCCGATATTAAACCGGGCGGAGCAAGACTACTTGCGCTAAGTGACGGTTCGTTATGCCACTGCGGTTAAGGCACGCGAATCGTTTTTCGAGGGGTGTGAAAGACACGCCCGGCGCAGTGTGAAACCTAATTCGCCCTCCTTAAGACGGAAAGCAATTCTAAAAAGGAGGAAAACAGAATGGCACAGGGAAAAATCAGAGTAAGACTCAAGAGCTACGATTCCGCGATCATTGACGCCGCAGCGGCAAAGGTTGTTGAGGTAGCTAAGAGAAACGGAAGTAAGGTAAGCGGTCCTATTCCCCTTCCTACCGACAGAGAGATCGTAACGATCCTCAGAGCGGTTCACAAGTACAAGGACAGCCGTGAGCAGTTCGAAATGCGCACACACAAGAGACTTGTTGACATCATCAATCCCGCACAGAAGACTGTTGAGGCTCTTATGAGCATCGAGCTTCCTGCAGGCGTTGAGATCGAGATCAAGGCTTAAAGGAAAAAGCGCGAGGCTAACCCACCTTGCAAAGAGGGCGCTTTGAGACCCTCGGATTTTCACCACGGCCTCGTGGTCATGTTGGCGGGATCGCACAAGCGAAAATTCACACCTGTCAACCAATAACCTAATGGAGGAAAAAATGAAAAAAGGCATTATCGGTAAGAAGCTGGCTATGACCCAGATCTTCGATGAAAAAGGTAATGTAATACCCGTAACCCTGATTGAAGCAGGTCCTTGCGTGGTAGCACAGAAGAAGACCGTTGAGAACGACGGCTATGCAGCAATTCAGCTTGCATACGAAGATGCTAAGGAAAAGCATCTCACAAAGGCAGAGCTTGGTCACTTTAAGAAGGCAGGCATTTCACCTAAGAAGCATCTGAAGGAGTTCAGACTTGATGACACATCCGCTTACGAAGTAGGCTCAGTGGTAACCGTCGATACCTTCGCCGCAGGCGAGAAGGTCGACATCACAGGTATCACAAAGGGTCGCGGCTTCACAGGTTGCGTTAAGAGATGGAATCATCACATCCTCAGAATGACTCACGGTACAGGTCCTATCCATCGTCAGCCCGGTTCCA
>CAZTWE010000058.1:0-13348 GCA_964617165.1 uncultured Ruminococcus sp. | reverse complement strand
CAAGCACCTCCTAAAAAATGCCCTGACAGACAAGGTAAACGACAGACAGGTATTTATGAAAGGAATTGACCACAGCTACTACTACGAGGGCTATACTACCTTTAAAGCGGAAAATTTGAAATAATGATTTGGCAGTCGATTTCGGCTGCCTTTAGGTGGGTATCCCACTTGCGAAACTCTCGGAGGGGGTGGAAAAGTGGCGCGTGACGGCAATTTTACCCCACTCCTTATCCTGTTCCCTAAAATCGTGATAGTCTTTAAGAAAGGAGCCAATTTTATGGAAATTTATACATTTGACAGTCCGCTTAATACTGTTATGAATGCAATATATGTAATTGGTGCAATTGCTTTGGCAGTTCTTTTGTTTTTCATTATTAAATTTTTGGTTGCACAAGTTATCGCATATCGAAAGGATAACACAAAGTTCCCTAAAACATTGATGGTATTCTTTGCTGTCTTAATCTTGGTACCTTTGATTGGTTGTATCGGATTAGGAAATCTTTTTATGAAAAGTATTACATACGATACGAATATGAAAAACGGAGATGCGGAGTATTTTATTGGTGATCCTGTGGTTGTTTCCTACGAAGAGCATTATTATCGTGACAGCTTTATGGGATATAAGGTTGAACTCCGGATAGACGGTCAGACCATTTCACCATCTAATTCGTTTTCACAAGAAATACTTGCACGCCTTCAAAGTGATGAAGAACTCGTTATACAGTACGGAGAGATTAAAAATGACGGGCTCTATGTATGGAGTATAAAAACTATTCAAGAGTGATTTTTACCGTTACTTACTTGCAGTATATAAAACTGTGTCCTTAAAGGTATACACCCCTTGTACACCCACACAATACAAAGCACTATAAAAGCTACCACCAAAAACACAACCCACCAAGCGTAAAATCTGCCTTTTGGGTGGATTTTACGCTTATTTTACACAAAAACCACCCACACGCAGATAGACTCAACCACTTATGAAAACTCCTAAGGGTTAGTTACAGGTTCGATTCCTGTTGCGGGTGCCATAAAAATAAGGTCTGCCCTTGCGGCAGACCTTATTTTTATTGTACTCGCCTGAATCGACCTGCTCCGCGAGCAAAAAGCGAAGCGGAATCAGGTTCGAATCCCAGCCGCATGGTCTCGCCTAGCGAGACAACACAACTTAAATTGAGACTACAAGTTCCCTGCGGCTGATTCCTGTTGCTATCTATCTTTTTATATCTGCAAAATCCAGAAAATATAGTTTGTACACCCCTTGTACACCCCAAAATCTCGCTAAAATAATTTTCTTTACTTTCTATAATTATTTCTCAATAATATCTTTACTTTTTGTTGACAATATGATATAATAAGTAAAGATTTGAGGAGGTGCGTTATGTATTCTTACGAAGGACTCAATAGATTGCTTAAATCAAAGGGTATGAAAAAATCCGAGCTGACACGGGAGCTTGGAATATCTTCCCGTACCATCGCCAAAATCGGAAAAGGTGAAAGAATCGCCGATCACGTGATTCTTCGCCTGTGCGAATTTTTCGCTTGTGAAAAAGAGGATATATTTACTGAGGTATGCGATAATAAAATATTGCAAGCATTGAGAGAAGAAAAATATGCGGGGATCAGTGGTGGGATTTATCACGAAACGCAAGTACGGCTTACGTATAATTCTAACCGCATTGAAGGCAGTAAGCTTTCCGAAGACCAAACCCGACTTATATTTGAGACAAACACAATTGGAGCAGCAGAAGGCGTTCCTGTTGACGATATTATCGAAACGGCAAATCACTTCCGCGCTATTGATTATATAATCGACCTCGCAGAAGAACCTCTTACGGAAGATATCATTAAAGAGTTGCACAAAATCTTAAAGACCGGCACGAAGGACTCACATCTCTCTTGGTTCAACGTAGGCGAATATAAAGCGAGAGCTAACGTTGTAGGCGGTCAGGAGACCACACTACCGTCCAAGGTCGCGGGCGAAATGAAAAAACTCATTGGTTCGTATTCTAAAATTTCCGATATAAGCCTTGAAGATATCATCAAATTTCACCACAATTTTGAGAAAATCCATCCGTTTCAAGACGGCAACGGCAGAGTTGGACGACTGATTGCCTTCAAGGAATGCCTGCGTTTTAATATCGTTCCGTTTGTTATTGAAGATAGCAAAAAGATGTTTTATTATCGAGGATTAAAAGAATGGAACAGCGAACGCGGCTTTCTTATCGAAACTTGCTTTGACGGGCAAGACACTTACAAAGCGTTGTTAAGATATTTTGATATACCATTTAACGATTAAATATATTTTCTCGCAAGGTGGGTTTCCCACTTTTCACCCGCCTTGGAGAAGGTAAAAAATAGACGTGTAACGGTGATTTAATAAGCAAAAGAACTTACTTGAAGAAAAATTTATGCGAAATCATAAGCATCATAAAAACAACTAACTATGGTGGCAATTGCTATTGCTTGGAAAAAAACGAAATCAGGGAACGCTCGACATCCGTTATACCAAAAAGCAGACACACTGTTTATTCCGTTTTCGCTTGACGGTCATACTTATTCCGACAGTTAAAAAAGCATATATCGCCATACATCCGACTTGGAGCCGCGGCAAAAATCCGCGCCGAAAAACTTTATAAAAACTTTTTTCAAAACCTATTGCATTTTGATTTTACAAGTGCTATAATGCACTCAGAATTAACCGATCGTTTTATGCTTGCCACCCGTCGTTGGGCAGGTATCGTGTATTTTATCAGCTATTTGCGAGCATAGCAAGCTTTGCGGTGCCGCGAATTAAACCCACGTCAAAGCATTTTTGTGTAATATGAAAAACGATCAGACAATTGCATCAAAAAAACCACGCGGAGAGAGGCATAGAGACCTTTTTGATTTTTCCGTATTGAGCATTACGGATAACGGCAAAAGGATAACCTTTCTCGCCATTTTCATCCCGAAGCTGCTTGAAACACTTTTTGCACGGCTCATCGGAACGGTTAATACCCTGATGATATCGGGATATGCGCAAAACGCCGTAGGCGCGACGACCTCGGCAACGCAGATAATCAACATATTCACCATACTTATGAACGTCACCGCTACGGGCTGCACTATAACCGTAAGCATCGAGCTTGGGCGAGGAAACCGAGCGAGAGCGGGGCGCATCGTTTCAACCGCGCTCCTCATGAGCATGTTGACCTCGGGAGCGGCAAGCCTGTTCCTCTTCCTTGCAGCGGAGCCGTTGCTCGTGATGCTGAGTCTTGAGGGAGATGCGCTTGCTTACGGTGTTGAGTACCTGAAAATACGCGGAGGGCTTTTGTTCCTTTCCACGCTGGGAAGCTTTCTTAACACCATGTTAATATGTAACGGCAAGGCTACTCATACCATGATAAGCGGTATGATTTCAAACACGGTGAACGTTATATTCGTTTATCTTTTGCTGTACGTAAAGCTTATCCCCGGTCTTTCGGGAACCGCCGCAGTTGCCACCGCAACCGAGATAGCCGCCCTCGCCTCAATAATTTATTCGGCGGTTACGTTCCTGCACACGGGATGCCCGTTTGAGCTATGCTTCGACAAAAGCGTTCTCGGCAGGCTCTATAAAATAGGAATTCCCGGCAGCATTGCAAGCCTTGCGTATAACCTCGCTATAACGGTAACAGTCGGTTTTATCGGCGTTATGGGAATAGTTTCGCTGAATGCCTACTCATATACGAACAGCATTGTTACCTACTCTTGTATGATAAGCGCGGTAGTCAGTGCCGCTGTTCCTGTCTTTGTCGGGCGGTACGCCGGCAGAGGCGATATCGACTCAATAAAAAAGTTCTGCCGTATTATGCTTTTATTCGCTGTGTCGGCGAACGCTGTTATTTCTCTTTTCATTCTGATATTCCACAGAAATCTGCTCTCTGTATTTACCGACAACGAAGAGATATTTGCTATGGCACTTGCTATATTCGCAATAGACTTCGTGATAGAATGTTTCCGAGCTGTTGTCAACGTAATGGAAGCGGCTCTGAACTCATGCGGTGACGTAATAACCACTCTTATAACGGGTCTGTCGTCTGCTTGGGGCTGTATAGTTCTCTTCTCATACGTCCTCGGTGTTTCGCTCGGCATCGGCCTTATAGGCTGCTGGATAGCTTTTGCGATATCCGAGATAGCCAAAGCTGTGACTTACATAATACATTTTAGCAGAGGAAAATGGATAAAAACCATCCGTTAATGTAAACAAAACTTTATAAAAATAGGGGTAGAGGCAACCGAATGTCTCTACCCTCTTTTATTTTACTGCCAGCTTGTATCGTCAAAAAATCCCACGTAGACGAGGTCAATCCAATCGTTTCCGATGGCGGCTGCCTCTGCCGTTGCCGAGAAATTCGAATAATACTCTGACAAAAGCTCGTCCATAACAAAGCCCCTGTCCGTTTCGGTGACGGTGCTTGAAGTGTAGCCCAAGTCTGCCGCAGCGTGGTTTTTTGACCTTTATGGAAGCCCTGTCCATATCTATATACGTGACGTTTTTGGAAAAACCGGCGTGTCGATAACGTCCTTCGATGCACATGGGTACGCACCGATATATTCAAGCGTTTCGGGGAGCGTGCAGCCGTGAAAGCTCCCGATATCGGTATATTTACCGAGCTTTTCAAGCACCCTATGCCTCTCTGCCTCGGACAGGCTCTGAAGCTTCGAGTACCTCACACCGCCCGTCTTATTTGCGATACCCCGTACCGTAAGCTTGCCTATCTTTTCGGGAACTGCAAGGTGCGTTACGTCCTTGGATTTTATGCCGACCAAAACCGCACCGTCACTACCGACCTTAGCATAAAGGCAGTCTGCCTTTTTATATAGCCCGATCTTAGCTAAAACGCCCATAAGATATGATCCCTCTCTGCTCTGTTGATTTTACTGTTTGCTACCATTATACACGACACCGCGGCTTTTCTCAAACAGGAATTTTTTTGCACCTTTGTCTTTACTTTTTAATTATAACATGCTACAATAAATACAGAACTCATAAAAACAAGGAGAACAGAGAAAATGGCAATTACTGTTTTAGAGCTTATATCAAAAAAGGCAAATGCGAGTTGTGCTTCGGATTTTGAATTTCGCGAGCTTTGCGTATCGGGCGAGGCTGAGACCAAGCTGATGGACGAGATGGCGGAATGGACCTTCGTTACGAAAAAAGAAGAGACGATGAGCCACGAGGATATGGGAGATTACGATTCCGGTACGGATATTATCACCGAGCCTTTCGTTGACCTTACCGAAAAATGCATAGTATCAAACGGCTCCCTTATCGGTATCAAGCATTGCGGTATCGTTTTCTTTACCGACGGCAGTGCGCCTGTCGGAGACGTCAAATACTCCACCTCATCCGATGAGGGGCGTACTACCTATTACACAAAAACAACCTACTCTATCGAAAAAAGAGAAAAAAAGGTTAAGCTTTCTGATAACGTTACGTACGGTGCTATCGGCAAAAATCCTTACGGCACTGTGCTTTCGGTAAGGCGTGATGCGGTAAGCGTAACGCTCCATCCCGAGCTTGAAAAGCTGGAGGAGGGTGCATTTGAAAACTGCAAATCGCTCGTTGAGATCACACTGCCCGAAAAAATCAAGGAAATACCGCCCACAGCGTTTGCAAACTGCACCGCGCTGAAGAAAGTAAAGCTGCCCCGCGCTCTTACGGATATCGGTCACAATGCTTTTGAAAATTGCACGGCTCTTGAGACTATCGAAATTCCCGACGGGGTGACATGCATCGCCTGGGGCGCATTCAAAAGCTGCAGCTCGCTTAAAGAAGTACACATGCCGAACAGTGTAAAAAACATATACAGCGATGCTTTCAGCAGATGTGATAAGCTTGAGCGTGTAACAATGCCCGAGGAGATGGAGGAGCTTGGTATCGGAGCATTCAGCTTCTGCTACTCCTTACGGGATATCACTCTCCCCATGGGAATTAAGGATGTCAACACCGAGATATTCAATTCCTGTTATTCTCTTGAGAGAATAGTAATTCCCGAAACGGTCACTTATATCGGTTACGATGCGTTTAAGGATTGTAAATCACTGCTCTCGGTAACTCTCCCAAAAGGCATGAGTGAAGTTGATATATGCAACTTTTCGGGATGCTCCATGCTGACGGAGGTAATAGCACAGTCAGAGCTCTCGCTCCGCACACGCTACACTCCCGTTGCTACCGAAAGCTGGGGAGTAAATATACACAGCGGTGAGAGCCGACTGGTCACGGTAGGAGAATATATCTTCTACAAGGATAAAAACGAGGTTTATCTTGTAAAGTACAACGGTAAGGACACCGAGATCACGCTCCCCGATAACTTCATGGGTCGCGAATATAAAGTCGGAAGCTACGCCTTTTCGCAGGTAAAGGGGCTTACCTCGGTAACGTTTCCCGAGGGAATGACCGAGATATCGTACAGAGCATTGTCGGGCTGCGACACTGTCAGGAGCGTTGTCATACCCAATAGCGTTACAAGGATCGGAGATTACGCCTTCTGTGGCTGCTCGGAGCTTGAAGCGGTTAAGCTTCCCTCTCTTCTTGCCGAGATCGGAAAGAGCGCGTTTGAGAATTGCAAAGCGATCAAGGAGATCACAATTCCCGACAGCGTGGTTACCCTCGGTGAAAGCGCATTCGACAGCTGCTATTCTTTAAGCTCGGTTACTATAGGTAAGAGTGTGCGCACCGTTAGTCTTTGCGCTTTCGGATACTGCAAATCTCTGTGCTCTATAGTTATTCCCGAGGGGGTTACAGAGATCGGCACCGTTGCGTTCAAGGGCTGCTCCTCGCTGCTTGACGTTAAGCTGCCGAGCACCGTTACTGCGTACGGACATTCGGTATTTGAGAACTGCACGGCAATGAAATCCATTCCCGAGGGTATCGGCATGATAACCTCTTATATGTTCCAGGGCTGCTCGGAGCTTACCTCAGCGATCATCCCCGATGGAGTCGAGAAGATAGAATACCGCGCCTTTGCCGACTGCACGAATCTTAAAACTGTCAAAATCCCGAGATCGCTTTGCGTAATCAAGGGAAAAGCCTTTTTGAACTGCAAAAAGCTCTCTGCGGTATGCTTCGATGAAAATGACTACTGGGGAAGCCCCCGCACTCCCGAACAGGCCGCAAAGTATTTCAAGTCCCGCCACGACAGCGAGGACACTATTATTCGCATTGTAAAGTAGGATCTCTTATGAACGACAAAAAATTTGCGATACTGATAGATGCTGATAACAACAGCATCGAATACATAAAAACGGTAATTGATGAAATTACCAACGAGGGCGTTATCACCTACAAGCGAATGTACGGTGATTGGACCAGCCCGAACCTGCAATCCTACAAGGATGCGCTGCTTGAATTTTCGATCACCCCCATGCAGCAGTATTCCTATACAAAGGGAAAGAACGCTACCGATTCGGCAATGATAATAGATGCCATGGACATTCTTTATCAGGGAGACGTTGACGGCTTCTGCCTCGTATCCTCCGACAGCGACTTTACCAAGCTCGCCTCACGCCTGCGCGAGGCGGGTAAGATCGTTATAGGAATGGGTCGCGAGCAAACACCGAAGCCCTTTGTCAAGGCGTGCAACGAATTCAAATACGTTGACCGTATAAACGCGGAGCAAAAGAAACCAAGCGCACCTCAAAGCGCAAAGAGCAAGAGCAGCAAGAAGAAAGACAAAAACAAGACTGCAAAGGCCGCTGAGATTATCGATGCTGCCGCAATCACCGATGCTAACGTAATCGCTGAGGCTAACGCAATCGCTGAGGCGCAGCCCAAGGCACAGGAGTCTGAAAAGAACATCACGCCTATCGAAGCGGTAAAGAGCACTATCGTAAAGATAATTGAGGAACGCTCGGACGAGGATGGCTGGATGCTCGTCAGCCTGCTTGGCTCCCTGCTGTCGAGAAAGATCTCGGACTTTGATACAAGACACTACGGTCACAAGCAGCTTATACATCTTCTGCGCTATTTGAATTTCGAAACAAGAAGCGAGCGAAATCCGAACAACACGGAAAACCCCAACGGACTTGAGGTTTACGTGAAGATAAAGGATTAGTAAAAAAGCAGATATACATTAGTAAAAAAGCAGATATACAGCGTGTCCACCTCTAAAGGCATCGCACTACGTATATCTGCTTTTTTAGTGAAGTTTTCGCGGATGCGAAAGTGAAGTTGCTGCACAGTGTGCTACGCAGCGTGCTATGCAGCGTGCTATGCACGGTGAAGTTTTTGCTGCCACAAAAGTGAAGTTCGTGCTTTCGCACGAGTGAAGTTAAGTTTGCGTGGTGTCTGTCAATGGCAATCACGCTATGCTTATTGGCTATCGCCCTGCCTTTTATCCTTAATATTATCAAGGGCTATTACCAAGGCGGTCATGAACGGAATATCTCGCTCATCAGCTTCAAGACGGAAACTATCTCTGATGAGTGTGAAATCTCTTCTTATCACACCGACCTCCTCGCCACTGCGAAGTATTTTACTTGTCAGGCTGAAGAATTTACCGCTGATCTCCATCGGCTCATCGGTATCAAGTATCTGATAATTGCGCGAAAAGCTCCATTTGTTTTTTCTTACGGTCGCAATTTTTTTGCCGCTGTTATCATACACGTAGGACTTATTGAAAAAGCAATTGAAAAATCTGTTTCTGACTATGTAAAGCAGTTTATCATCGGTGCTACAGATAAGCTTCTTTTTCGTGGGGCTGAATATCTTGCACTTTACCTTGAATATCGGCTGCATCGATGAATCCAACACCTCTGAGCTGCCGCCGAGCGAAAGCAATTTGTTTTTGATATAAACTTCCATGGTCTGTCTCCTTTATAAATTCAGAGCGGATTTGTAATTTATTTTACCATATTATTTAATAAAAAGCAATATACAGTATAATGTGTATATCTAACGGAGAATACGCAATGAATTGCCTGCGGCATGAATTGTGCCTACGAATTAGTCTACCAACAAAATATCATAGAGCTTTTTGAAATTATCCAAGGTTTCTTGTGATATATCAGCGCTTCCCTTGTAAGTTTTTATATTGGAAGAGAGGGAGACCTCTTTTTTATATCTACTTGTTCCGGGAGAACTGATTCCAAGCTTTGTGCGATCCTCTGTGCTGAATAGCGTTTCTATCTCTTTATATTTTTTCTCACCTTCGTTTAATATATCCAAAGCTATTATTCTGATGTCTGCACCCTCCTCCTTTGCAACGGTTTCTATTGATTTACCTGCTTTATCTGCGTCTACAAGTAAAACGGGATCGCATCTTTTGGATATCTTCACAAGCTTAGACAAAATCTTTTTTTGCTTATCCTTTATATTCGAATCTTTTATGCTTCCAACTCCGTGTATAGGTAAAAATGCTAAATTTTCATATTCTCTTCCATATTTTTCGATCAGTATATTGCGAATAAGTACACAATAATTATAGTCTGTTATTCCCTCTACGAATATCGGTCGCTTCTCGGGATCGCAAAGAATATGGCGGGCCACCGTAAGGGTTTCTCTTATAGGAGCAATAACATCGGGGTCATCCACGTCCATAGAAGAAAAATCATTGCATATATGTACTCTATTCTTGTCAAGCGTCAGTATTCTCAACTCATCCAGATAATCTATATCAATAAGCTCTGCTTCCTGCGTAGCGATAACTATTGTCACTCCGTTCTTTATCGCAAATTCTTTCATAAACCGCCGCAGCTCTATACGACCGCCTGAATGAAGCTTGTTTGCAGGCTCATCCATAATCAAAATATCACCGCGCTGCATACTGTTTTTCACAAGAATGTTAAAGTACAGCTCGAAGAACCATTTGAAGCCGGCTGATTGCTGATCCAACGCTAAAGGAGCATCGTTCCTGAATATTCCGAAGCCTATTTCCTCGCTTTCAAACCTCATCTCAAACCTATAGCTACCGGGATCTGCGTAAAACAACGTATTAAAATGATTTGCCAGCTTTTCAAGCCTTTCATTTGCTTCCTTTTCAAGAGTTGTGCGGAAGGCCGATGTTGAATAATCCGCGCACCGCTTGTAGTTCTCCCTGACTTCACCTACAGATATACCGATTGCATTAAGGACTGTTGCAATAAAATTATTTATGGAGTTACTGCTGCATTTCAAAAGCTTTCCCGATATATTTTCAGGTATATAGTTGTATATTGTCGGTATAAATGGCATCCCATGCTTATCCTCAAACGCGGTATTCAGCATAGACTTATCCGAAGAATAAATTTTTTTAATCTCAGGATGCGCAGAAGTTAACGATTCCCAAACGTGGTTGAACGGATGATTGGAGACCGTTTTCCTTATTTCAATTATTGCTTCTTCAACTTTTTTAAAGGCATGTGCCTTTTCGTTTTTATCAGTGTTGTCACTGCAAATACAATTTACAGCTTCCGATATCTGAGCCGCAAAGTTGTTCAAGTTGTAGCGTTTCAATATGCTTAATAAATCGCTTGCAATTTCTTTTTCGTTCTCTTTAATCAAAGGCATACTGTCAGGATATGATATTTTCGGAGATTTTCCGTGAACTATGCTATAAGAAAACACTTGATTGCCGCTGTCATTTTTTACGCACAGCGTTATCTCGGGTATGCGAGCCTCTTCACTGTAAGTTATATTTGTTATATCATCCTTTTCAAATTTTTCGTTTTTAAATGCTAAATGTGCGTTTAACATATTCGTTTTTCCAACGTTATTCGGACCTACTACTATCACAAGATTACCCGTTGCATCATCTTCAAGAGATCTGTTAAGAACAAACCTCTCTTCCTTTTCAATTCCTATATTCTTAAAATTCTTGATATAAATACATCTCTCCATTTTAATTCTCCTCTTTATTTAAAATTCTTTATTTTTTCCAACAGTTCTTTATAAGGTGATATAAGCAATGCTTCTTCATCGGTTAATTTACGTTTGGAAATCAATCCGTGTATATCACATAGGTAGGATATGACGGGATCAAATTTATCACTCGCAAACATAAATTCCAAAAACAAGCTCTTTTTTGATTGGGGATTTGATATAAGATATTTGCGTATCTTATTTTGTAAAGCCGCCTCACTTTTATCTGCCATTGGTTTAAGCTCTACAAGATTATTCAGTATATAAGCTATGACCGCCTTTTTTCCCGCGAGCTCATTTTCCGAAATATAGTTGAACAGCTTCAAAACCTTTGGATTTACAAGATCAAACTCACCGTTATCGTACAAATCAATAAATTTATACATAGTTGGTCGTGACAGTTGCAAATAATCCGCAAGCTCAGTCACTCTGAGTTCCATTTCTCTCATACGTTCTCTAAGCACTTTTTATCTCCTCTCATTTTGAATTGTAATTATCCGAACTTGAAACATACTAAAAACAGATAGATTACAGCGCAGTTGTATTATAACACACTTTACACTTTTTGTAAAGTAGTTTTTTCAAAAAATGTAATATTTTTTACATTCGCCCAATTTTCTTGCACTTGCCTTACCTTATTGATTTAATTGTTACGATATTTATTCTTATACTTTTTTCCTATCTTTATTTATATATAGCTATTGCAAATTCGCCTCCCCGGTGCTATACTTTTAATATAACGTTTATAGGAGGCATTATGGATATCTGTATAACATGTAAAAAGAACAAAGACATGGAGGGGGCGGTGATATGCCGCGAATGTGACGAGCGAGATCTTCTGGAACGAACGGAAACGGTTTCACACGCGGAGCGCGGAATGTTTATGCATAGAGGAGTGCGCCGCGTTATACTCACCGAGGGAATTCGCGAAATCGAATATGCAATGTTTCAGGCGGCTACGCTGCTTGAAGACGTCGTTATGCCTCGGGGGCTTGAGACGATATGGAGTCTTGCGTTTTATTACTGCAAGGCATTGCGCCGCGTGAGCTTCCCCGATACGCTCCGAGAAATATGGAATAGCTCATTTGAGAAAAGCGCGGTTGAGTCGATTTCCCTGCCCTCTTCTATGGAGCTGATATACGACAGTGCGTTCCGGGAATGTGAGGAGCTTGTCAGCTTCTCTCTTGCAGACGGCAACCGAGCAAAGCTCGGAAAGCGAGCCTTTGAGAGCTGCAAAAAGCTCCGCTCGGCAAGAATAGGCAGCGGAGCTACCAAGATAGGCACCGAGGCCTTCAGCGGATGCTCCGAGCTTCGCGAGGTATACCTGCCGAACACCCTCACGAGCCTCGGCTCATCGCTATTCCGCGGTTGCCGCGAGGGGCTGAAAATCCTCTTTGACGGAACGGCCCCCGAATGGGTAAAGCTCGCTATGCCAGAGGAAGTAACTGCGACAAGCACCGTGCTCGGTGCCTATGACAGATACCCGTATTACTACGACAACGGCACGACCGAATACAGGACTTATAAATACACCTCATACTTTGACAGCGGCATAGACCGTATTGAGGTATTCTGCGAAAAAGACGGCAGAACTCTTGTTTACGGGGAGAGCATGCGGAAAGCATAAGCCGACAAAAAGGTGACGGAATGGAGATTGACATGAATTATCAAGAAAATATCGTTCCCGCCATAGGTCAGAACGACACTAATGTTTTTCTGCACAAAAGGCAAGGGAGCAAGATCAGATTACTTATCGTAGGAAATTCGATTTCAAAGCACGCCCCAAAGCCCTCGATAGGCTGGAACAGAGACTGCGGCATGGCGGCATCCTCCGAGGAGCGCGATTTCGTACATCTGCTGGTTGCTAAGATCGAGGAGAAATATGACAAAAACGTCTCATGGGGTATCGCGCAGGCTGCGCAGTATGCAAGAACCTTTACCGAAAAAGGACCCGAGTGTGACTATTCCTTGGCAAGGGATTTCGGGGCAAACGTGATACTCATGTTCTTCGGGGCAAACGTGCCGCATGAATATGACAGCGCATCGGAGCATAAAAAGACCTTTGGAGAGGCTTACCGCGACATGAGAAACTATCTTTCTTCGGGCAGCGGTGCGAGCGTTTTCCACTCAATGGGATTTTACAAGCGACCCGTGCTTGAAGCCGAGAAAAGAGCCGTTGCAGAGCAATACGGTGACGTGTATATAGACATAACCGATATACAGGACGCGCCCGAGGCTCACGGACTTTTCAATCACCCGTCGGACATTGGCATGCAGATGCTTGCAGACAGATTTTTCGATGCGCTGGACAGCACCCTCGCCAAATTGATTTGACTCTCACAACCGTATAAAAACAGATCCATAGAATTCATTTGCAATTACCTGTAATATCACAAGCTTTGGGGACAAGTCAACATATAAGAGGGGTAATTTTGGTTTTTCGGGCTTAATGTCACCTAAAGAAAAAATCTCACTCTCTCGCGT
>CAZTWE010000057.1:9297-13357 GCA_964617165.1 uncultured Ruminococcus sp. | reverse complement strand
CGCAGAGCGTTTATTTGGTATGACGAGGTCAAGAACTACTACGAGGGAATACAGTTCATTGCCAATATGCAATCCTTCTACAAGGAGCATTCGGGTGGATTCCACCTCACCAACGCAAAGGCGATTTGGAAGGAATACACGACCGAATACTACAAGATGGACGAGTATTATAGAGGATTCCACCTCTGCTTCCAAAGGAGCTTGATGCAATCCAACCCCGAACTCGACGATATGTTCAAGCATATCGTATCCGTCGTTGAAGGACTCTACACGAATTGGTTCTTGGGAGAACTCGGAACGAATTGGTCGAACATCTGCGCCGATGATTTGGCTGTGTACGGCAAAATTCCCGAAATCCCTCAACAAGTTGATTTTTATAATCACAGAATCAAGAACGCCGATGCGAGATACTTCGTCATCATATCGGATGCACTCCGCTATGAGGTTGCGGTATCCCTCACCGAGCAGCTTCAAAGAGAAGCACAATGCCAAGTCAAGCTCGACAGTATGCAAGGCGTGTTCCCGACGATAACGAAGTTCGGTATGGCGGCACTTCTGCCTCATTCCTCTTTGTCTGTGGAATACAGGAACGAGGAACGCCTCGTGGTACTTGCAGACGGTCAATCGACCGAGAGTAACAACCGTGACCGTGTTCTCAAGGGAGCGAACCCGAACAGTATCGCGCTCCATTACAAGAACATAATCGGCATGAAGCGAGCTGACAGACAGGAACTCGTCAAAGGCATGGATGTCGTGTACATCTATCACGACGAGATCGACGAAGCAGCTCACGGCAACGAAACCGATGTGTTCTTCGCTTGCGACGAAGCCATTCAGGAGCTTAAAAACCTCGTCAGAGTCATCGTAAACGACTTTGGTGCGGCGAACATTATCATCACCGCAGACCACGGCTTCCTGTACACTTACAGCCCTCTTGCAGAGGACAACAAGGTTGACAAGACAGGATTCAACGGTCAGGATGTTGAATACGGCAGAAGATACGCTATCATGAGAAAAGGCGCATCGCCCGAATACCTCGCCCCCGTCAAGTTTAACTGCGGAAGTGATCAATTCGACGGCTTTGCACCGAGAGAAAGCATCCGTATCAAAATGAACGGCGGCGGTCTTAACTTCGTACATGGTGGCATCAGTTTGCAAGAAATGGTTGTTCCCGTGATCGAATATCATCACCTCCGCAACAGCTCCGCAGAGTATCAGAGAAACCGCCAAAAGTACGATACAAAGCCCGTACAAGTTAATCTGCTCTCGGCGAACAGAAAGATCAGCAACATGATATTCTCGCTGAACTTCTATCAGAGCGAAGCGGTAAGCGGAAACCGTGAATCCGCAGTTTACAACGCCTATTTCACCGATGTGAACGGCAGAACGATAAGCGATATTCAGAAGATAATCGCTGATAAGTCGAGCACAAACGCTCAAGAAAGAACCTTCCGCTGTACCTTCAACCTCAAGTCGTTGCAGTACAGCTCAACGGAAACCTATTATCTCATCATTCAAGAAGAAAGCGGTTTAATAGCACCGCAAAGAATCGAATTCCAAATAGACATCGCATTCTCGGTCGGAGGAAATAACTTCTTTGACTAATTCGTAGGAGGAACACATGGAACATAGCAACGAAACAAAAAGCTCTCGTGAGGAATTGAGAGTAAAATTGCGTGCCGCGTTTGATGGAAAGATTGTACGCAAGGATCTAACTAAAAAAATCAAGGAAGGAGCTAATGTTCCTGTCTATGTCCTTGAATTCCTTCTCGGTCAGTATTGCAGCTCCGATGAAGAAGAAATCATCGAAGCAGGTGTCGAAAAGGTAAAGCGAATCTTGGCTGATAACTTTGTACGCCCCGACGAAGCGCAGAAAATCCTCTCTGTGCTTCGTTCAAGGGGTAGCCATACCGTAATCGACAAGATCACGGTAAAACTCGACCTGCACAAGAATCAATACTTCGCTGAATTCTCGAACCTTGGTCTCACAAGCGTACCGATCAGCGACGAATATCCCGAAAAGCACGACCGTCTCCTCTGTGGCGGTATTTGGTGCATCGTGCAGCTTAACTACGAATATAACGAGGAAGATAAGAAAAACGGATATCCGATTCAGATCACGAAGCTCACCCCCATTCAGATGCCTCATGTGGACATCAAGGAGCTGAAGGAAGGTCGAAAAAACTTCACAAAGGACGAATGGATCGATGTGATGCTTCGCTCTATAGGTATGGAAGCAGATGAACTGACAGAAAGAGAAAAATGGCTCTTGCTCGGTCGTATGCTCCCCCTCGTAGAGAATAACTTCAACCTGTGCGAACTCGGCCCCCGTAGTACGGGCAAGTCGCACCTTTACAAAGAAATCTCTCCGAACAGTATCTTGGTGTCAGGCGGTCAAACAACGGTTGCTAATTTGTTCTATAACATGGGCAGAAAGACCGTAGGACTCGTTGGACTTTGGGATTGTGTTGCCTTTGATGAGGTCGCAGGCATCAATTTCAAGGACAAAGACGGCATTCAAATAATGAAGGACTACATGGCATCCGGCTCCTTCGCAAGAGGTAAGGAAGAAAAGGCAGCTTCTGCCTCCATGGTGTTCGTCGGTAACATAAATCAGAGTGTTGATGTACTCCTTAAAACATCAAGTCTCTTCGATCCGTTCCCACCCGAAATGGGAACAGACACGGCATTCCTCGATAGAATGCATTGCTATATCCCCGGTTGGGAGATTCCGAAATTCCGTCCCGAACACTTCACAGATGACTACGGATTTATTTCGGACTACCTTGCAGAATTCATCAGAGAGCTTCGTAAGGAACAATATGGTGATGCTCTCGACAAATACTTCCACCTTGGAAAGAACCTCAATCAGCGTGATACAATCGCTGTCAGAAAGATTGTTGGTGGCTTCGTAAAGCTCCTGTATCCCGACGGAGAATACAACAAGGAGCAGATCGAGGAAATCCTCCGCTTCGCACTTGAAATGCGCCGTCGAGTAAAAGAACAGCTCAAGAAGCTCGGCGGTATGGAGTTCTACGATGTGAACTTCTCCTACATAGACAACGAAACCTTCGAAGAACACTATGTGTCCGTTCCCGAACAAGGAGGCGGCAAGCTCATCCCCGAAGGAATCTGCAGCCCCGGACAGGTCTATACTGTGTCCCAAGGCAAGAGTGGCATGATTGGTGTGTTCAGACTCGAATCGCAGATGCTCCCCGGCAATGGCAAGTTTGAAAAGACAGGCATCGGAAGCGACAGAGATTGCAAGGAAGCTACCAATACTGCGTTCAGCTTCTTGAAAGCAAACGCAGGTCGCATCAGCGGATCTATCAGCACAGCAACCAAAGATTATATTATTAACTACCAAGACTTGCAAGGAATCGGCATGACAGGCAAGCTCGCATTGCCGACACTCATCGCCCTTTGCTCTATCGCTCTCGGTCGTCCGACCGTAAGCAACCTTGTAGTGCTTGGCGAAATCAGCATTAGCGGCACCATGATAAAGGTTGACGAGCTTGCGAACACGCTTCAAGTATGCCTTGATAGCGGAGCGAAGAAGGTACTCATCCCAAGCACCTCCTTCGTCGACTTCGCATCTGTGCCTGCCGATCTTATGAGTGCATTCCAACTCATCCCTTATCAGAGTGCAGAAGATGCAGTATTTAAAGCACTTGGAGTAGAATAATGAAACTCACGAGAACACAAATTGACGAAATCAATGAGTTCTTTGTGGAAAGCAGGTTGGCAGAATGCTTTATTGAGCTGTACAATCATCAGCTCTCATTATGTGGCGATATTTTCTTCGAAAACAGAGATAAAATCATCGGTTTTCGCTGTGAAGGCGAGCATTTAAGAGCTTATGTTGGCAGAGCGAAGGATGGTTCTTTCTTCCTAAAAACTAAAACTGCCTTGGAATCCATACCGTTTGAAGCAGCAAATGCAAAAAAATACAAGCAATTGCTGACCGAAAACAATGGGAAATTCGAAAATGACATCGAATTATATACACTGACGGTCATCGAACCTCCCGAACCCAAGCAAAAGAAGAAAAAAGCAAAGA
>CAZTWE010000057.1:0-9197 GCA_964617165.1 uncultured Ruminococcus sp. | reverse complement strand
AAAGCAAAGAAACCAACAGACACCGCAAAGAAGCCATCTCAAAAATCAATAGAAAAGAAGAATGTCGTATTGAGTAAACTCAAAAATCGACAGAGAGCGCGAAAATTCACGGAAGAAGAATTCTATGAACTTGCCGATTGGACTTATTGTTCTTCTTTCAATGAGGACGGCTATATCTACACACTCCCAAACGGCAATAGAATCGAATGCGATTCCAAAAGCGAACTAACGATTTTGAAGTACCTTGTATCAAAGAAGCTTGCTTTAGCAATAGGTGGACAAGAACTGTGCATTAAATATGATACGGCATATCGAACAGGATGCGACTACTTCCCGGATATCGTAATACTCACCAAGGATAACCACATAGCGATCATTGAGGTCAAACCTGTCACATCTATGAGTTATCATATCAACATAGAAAAATACACGGCATTGAAGGAATACTGCGAAGAAAACGGATATGAGTATATGATGGTCGATCCCGATCACAACTATATGACATTCGATGAATTGCAAAAAACAAAAGTGCCGAGTGTAATCATCGCTCGTGTGATGTCGTATCTTCGAAACGTCCTTGGCAAAGAAGGACAATGCCTACTTGAAAAAGAAGATATACCTGTCCTCTATGAAGATTTTGCAGAGGATTACAAAAAAGGCGAGTTTGAATTGTTTCTCCACGCCCTCATTATTCAGAAGGGCTGGTATAACAAATTCAAGCACGGCTTCATGGTGTTTGAAACACCACAGCAATAACAATGGACATAGTCAGGAAGGAGCAGAACTGTGATTGATGAGAAGTTGTTAAGAGAACACCTCAATTCATATGCACTCAATTTAGAAAGAGATACATATGAAGAATTCCATGATATACTGTATGCCTCGGAAAAAGGAAAGCTATCCTCAAGAAAGAGGAATATATATGTCACGGTGGAAAAAACTGATTATCCCTTCAATGGAATGCGGGTTGTAATTAAAGCGAAGATAGATCAAGTCCCGTGCTTATTGAGTTTCTCATTCAATTATGATAAATTCAAGCGTGGAATAGATTTGTACTTCACCTACAATCTTGTGGAGCTTCAGCCATATATTATGCCTTTTTCTGTGCGTGGCGATGAACTTAATCTGTCATACAACACGGCTATTCCGTTCATGGTGTGGATGTCAGATGAAGAAAAATATGCCACATATTATTGCAGAGAAAACTATAAGGCAATTATAAATAAAGATAAGGAAAAGCTGGAAACAATAAAGAGTCTCTATGGCGAAGAATATATAACCAATCTAAAAAAGTATTTTGGCAAACCCGAAAAAAGATATTTAACTGTAATCGAAGCCCGTGTTGCGGCAACAAAAATGATCGATAGATTTATTGACTTCATGACAGAAACCGCTTGGGAAGAAACAGAAGAATAAGAATTTGAAAAGGAGGAACGATTATGTTTGGTGATGACGATGATATTTTCGGTATATTTCCCGACATGGACTTGGATGGAGATCATGACCTTGTAGATGCTCTGATTCTTGATGATATACTCACAGAAGAAGAAAATCTAACAAATGAGCGATCAGCAACAACTCGTTCCACCTTTAGAGTTCTATCCTCCGAGGAAGAAGATATATTCATCGAGTACGGCATCGATCCCGACGATTATATCATTCGAGAAGAATACCTTGAAGCAGTATATGAAGCCAAGTATGGATGGCGCGAAAATGTTGAGTGCGGCTTGATGTATGGACTCGATCCCGAAGATTTTGAAACCGAGGACGAATATAACGAAGCACTCGAAGAAGTTGAAGAAAAATACGGTTGGCGTCTGGATGCAGATGATGGTTCAATGTATGGTCTATCTCCTAACGACTTTGAAACAGAGGACGAGTATTACGAAGCACTCGAAGAATCCAAGAATGCTTGGAAACGGGATGTAGAAGATGGCTCTGAATACTATCTCGATCCCGAAGATTACGAAACGAGAGATGAATACATCGTAGCGCTAAACGAAGCTAAATATGGTTGGCGAAAAGATGCCGCGGATGGATCGGAATATGGACTCACCCCCGATGCGTTCGAAACAGCTGAAGAATACGAAGATGCTCTCGAAGAAGCAAAAAACAGATTTGCTTCCCTTGGTATCGATATAGCTATTGCTTCCGCTATGAACCACAAAATAAGTGAATCAGGCGACGATAATAAGGCAAACTACTCCTACATTCAAATCCGCAAGAACAACGCTAAAATAGAACTTAAACGAGCCGAAAAAGGCGAATTCTATGGAAGCAATGAAGAACTTGAAAGATGCAGATTCATAGCAACAAGCAAATGCATTGCTGCACGATATCTCACGGTTGATGGCGTGTACTTATATGCACAGGCGATTAAAGACAACTTCAAATTGCCTTTTGAAATCCCCGATGAAAAGGAAGAAGTAGAAACTTATTTTGAAACTCTGCTTCAAAACTTATTTGAGGATAATATTGCTTACGCAATGAAAATATGGGAATGGTGCATCGACACCTTTATGCCTTACATTCAATACGCAGACTACAAGAATGATCTTACGCACTCTGTACTTCTTTGTATCGGGAACTATATTGAGGAATTGCCAAGTGTGATTGTTGATCATATGATTAAGAATCCGTGCTTCATTGAGAAGTTGATACTGGGTTGCACGGATACCTTGTGGTGCATTGAAGATTTCGTTGTGCTTGCATTAAAAGCCGGACACACCGAAATCGCAAAAAAGATTATGGAATGTGCCTTTGCTAATCCAAATACAGATATCGAGGACAAAAAGAGATTTGTAAAATCGTGTATTGATGAATGCTCTAATTGGGAAGAACTCGAAACAATGGAACTGTTTCAAGAGTATGTATTCCCAATCGTGTTCAATGAATCCGACGTGCGAATAAAAAACAAAATCTCTCATTGGCAAAAAGAAATGAGAGAATACATTGAAAGTGTTGAGAGGGATTGCGAAAAATACGAGTATTCGAGATTGTATGCGTGGAGAGAAAAATACAAGGACAGTGATATAAACCCAACTTACTATGAGAGCGAACAAGAATATCTCGAAGCCGTAGAAGAAAGAAAATATGGTTGGAGAAAGTACTGCACTAATAAATTCGGAATCGATCCTAACGACTATGAAACACGCGCGGAATATGATGCGGTTATAAATGCAGAGTATGCCAAGGAGCGAGAAGCTCGTGCAAGAGAGCGAGCAGCCGATCCGAGAAACACCACTCTCTATAAATTCTGCAAGGTAAGTGTCGACTATCCCGAAAAGCCATACTATTACTATCTAACAGGCGATCATGATCTAAAGGTCGGTGACCGTGTAATTGTTCCTTTCGGAAAAGATAATGCCTTGACAGAAGCGGTTGTAATGTCCGTTGGAGAATGCTATGGAAGCGCATTCCCATGCAGGATTGATTTGATTAAGTCTGTTAAAATGATTATTTAGACGAGAAATAAACTTCGCAAAGAAAGAAGGTGCTAACTTAATATGGCAAGAGGTTTCATAAGAAAACCATCCTTTGGAAAGATTGTAGGTGCATATCGTTCCCAATGGAAACGCTTCTGGCTACGCCTTTTTACTTTCGGAGCATACGGAAGTCGAGGTATGGGATGGCTTCGTGATCCCAAAAAAGCAGCCTATAATTGGTGGTACAATCGCACCTCGATAAGCGTGTATAGATTGTTTGGTGGTAAGGCATCTCGTGGTTCGTGTTTCTTTGCATTCCTGTGTGCCTCAATATTTAGCATCTTCGCATCACCCGTAGATGCTACGAGAGCCGGAGTGAAAGCTCACAAAATACGGTCGGAGAGAAAGAAGCGCGCTGCTTCAAGCCAAGGAACAAGTAGCGAATCAACAGCGAACAGAACCAGAAACTCCGCTTCTGCAACCAATACACGGACAACAAGTACCGCATCCTCGTCCGTTTCTGCTGACACAAGAACCGCACAAAACAATCGGAGTGACTCAACTGCCCACAAAGCACCGACAGCTCAAAGAGCGCCTCATTCATCATCAAACGGCACTACGAGTACAACGCCTCATAGAACTACGGTACATAGGACGACAGAAAAGAAAGAAGAAAAGACGGTTGTCTTCAGCCCTACCGAGCAAGCGACCACGGAAGAAAGAACTTATACTCCATATACCTATACGCCAATATTTGAACGACCAAAGATTGAACCTAAATCTGTCGCAGAAGAACCACCTAAAGAACCCGATGAAAATACCCCTAAATCAACTCCCAAGCACGAGAAAGATCAGTATATCAGGAAGCGCATGATAATCGCAGGCTCATCATACTGTGATGCCTCGGTTTTATCTAAACTACAGGTTGGTACTTATTTCGACCTTGAAGCAGAACCCGACAATCCATATGATAAAGATGCGGTTAAGCTGTTGTTTGAAGGTGAAAAAATCGGGTATATAGCCAAAGCGGATCGTCTCGCCTTTGTCACCTGTCTCAAATTAAGGCGAAACATCTACGGTGTTATAACCAACATAATCACAGAAAACAATCATACGAAATACGAATTCGAAACTTGGTTTAACCTTAATAGATAAGGCAAAAGAAATGGACATATACCGAATAGCATTCATTGGACATCGTTATATAGAAGGCCATTATGACCTCGAAGAACGACTTGAAAACATAATACGAGAAAAGCTGCACAGTAAAGAGTATGTGGAGCTTTATGTCGGTCGCAATGGCGACTTTGATATCTCGGTAGCTTCAGCTACAAAAAGAGCGCAAGAAGCCCTTGGTCATCACAATAGTAGCCTTGTTCTTCTTCAACCGTATCCGATGAAAGACGATCCATACTTTGAAAAATTCTACGATGAGATATGGTATCCTGTGGATGAAAAAACACATCCCAAGGCAGCAATTACCAAGAGAAATCAATGGATGATAGACAACACAGATCTCCTTGTGGCTTATGTAGAACCCGACCGAAAAGGCGGTGCTATGACCACTCTGAAATATGCCAAGAAGCAAGGCGTTGAGGTCATCAATCTCGCAGAGGTAGAAGAATGATAGCTTATTTCAAGAGAAGAAAGCAACGACAACAACTCAAAGACCTTGAATTTGACATATGGATGCTTACCAAAGGAAAATGGAGAGCAACAGGTTATGTAAGGCGGGTGTTCTATTTTTTGAGGGAGCATATTGAACTGTGTGAGCAAGAAGATTGGAAAAGACTTTACGATGAGTGCATCTACTTTCAAATCATCGATGCACGGATAAATAACACATGGTCTGAAAAGCATCCCGAAGATCAACGAGGTTGGATTGAATTCCTTGCTGATCTTGCAATCAAGCATCCCGATGAGCATGGGGCGAGGTTTACCCAAGAAGAAGTAGAAAAATACCTCGAATTCAGAAAAAAGAAATGGGAATTCCTAAAAGAACCTCTTTGCTGTTGACATTTGCCATTGACAAAGATCGCAGATAATGATATAATAAAATCAACCTATAGAGAGTGCGCGAGGGGCAAGCCCGTTGACCGCACAGCAACCTACCGCAAGGCAAGGTGCTAAAGCTTGAACGATGGGATGAAATAAAGAATTCAGCAATCCTGTCGTGACGATGGGATTGCTTTTTTACGCTCTCTTATAGGAAATACATTATTTAAGGAGCGCAAAAATATGCGAACAATCAAACAATTTATCGGACAGGCAGAACACATCTATTTTAGAATGAGCAGCAAAGATATCTGCAAACAGTTTTATGAGCAAGCGGCAAAAGAAGGGTTGCTATTTGGAGGCATTAATCCAACCGATAAAGAAACAACAGACCTTGTGGCACTTCTTCCAAACGGTCAGATTTGCTATGTCGGTTGGGCGGGCAGAATGTGTTATCACAACTGTCACGAAGGAGTCATCAAGATAGACTATGAAAAATTCGCACGTGGCGAAGTGGAATACCAAATCAAATAACGAACTCCGCACCTCAAAATTTGGGGAGCAATAAACAAAGAATAAGGCATCGGAGCGAATCCGATGCCTTGAATGTTATATGGGCTACTTCAGGCCATACTTTTTGCGAATAAACTCCAAGTAATTCTCAATCTCAAACTTGGCGTTAATGGGGATCTTTTGTGTCAGAAAAACTGAAGGTATGGAGAGTTTGGAGATGCTGACATTCTCCTTCCGAAAGACCACATATTTTTTATCAATGTGCAATCTCTGAATTACATATCCGTGCCTGCGCCAAGAGTCACCTATGCTGCCCGAATTCTTATTGTGCCAATAGCCCGAATACTTATACGCTGAAGCACACAGAGGGGCTTCCATAATTCGCTCAATTTCCTCGAAGGTCATTGAATGCGGCGAAAGCTCTAAATTCAAAAAATACTCGGATAGCTTCTCAAACGGTCTATGCTCACGCTCCTTCACATCATCGTCCTTTAGACGATATAGCAAAGACAACACATCTGTACCGTGCATCAATTCTTGTTCCTCGGTGATGGTTTTATAAACCAATTCATCTTCTCGGCAAATAGTGTGTATATAAGCGAGATTCGAAATCGACGGTGCTTTGGCAATATTCATAGGGATAATCATTCGTTGTTGGTCAGCCAAAATAGGTCGATCACAATAGAAACATTTACCTCCTTGTCGCTTCCAAATGGGCTTGTACTTACCGACCACATTAAACACATCCTTCTCGCCCTCCCGTTCCTCAAAATAGCTTGTTTCAAGGTAGGGATTAGCATTGGTTTTTATCTTCTTATGGGATATTAGAAGCACATCGGAAAGGCGTAAAACATGACACTCGATTTTGTCTTTAAGAGCATAGACATATTCTCCGTCAGAGCGCTTATACCAATAACGCGCGATAAGCTTTGCTTTTGTCTGCTTTGGATGCTTTTGCATACAGAACTCCAATAGCAAGGCGTTCAGCGTAACATCAATATGATTGAAAGCTCCGTATGCTTCGGTGATGCGGTGGAAAGTGGCAAAGCCCGTGAGCTTTTTGTTGAGCGTATCAATAAGGGCTTGCTGTGAACCCTTATGCTCGAAAATCGTATCTCGAAGATTTGCCTCAAAGCGTTCAATCGCCAATGTGGATGGGCAGGCATAAAGTATGCTATTCTTATTTGAGTAATTACGAGAAAGGAAATCAAAGCCATCGAAAACATCATAAATGTGCGTTTTTTCCTCCGATAGTTTCAAGCCACGAGGAACAAGAAATTCTTGAATTATGCGCCGAAAGGTCTCTGCATCTTCTCTCGTCCGAGCCATTACGAGGATATCATCGGCAAACCGAATAAGGTTACCATTGCCATAATCAGAAACATAGTCGCCATAAAACTTTTGATAAATGTATTTTTGCAATCCATCAAGAGTCATATTTCCCAAAATGGGCGAAATGTTTGCGCCAAGGGAAATGCCTTGTTCTGTGGGGAACATACTGCCGGCGAAAACAAATCCTGCCTTCAGGAACTCATTCAATACATACTTGTCCATTGGAATGTTATCAAGCAACCACTTATGGCTAATGTTATTATAACACGACTTTACATCCGCAAGTAGAACATACTTTGGTGCATCAGAACCATTCAAGCAATCCATTATGTAGCTGTGAACATCTTGCATAGACCGACCTTTGCGAAAAGCAAAGGATTTGCGTTCCGCCAATGCCTCTGCGACAGGATCAAGTGAGTAGGCATATAGCACCTGCATCGCGCGGTCGTACATGGTTGGAATGCTTATACGGCGCTCCTTGTTCTTATATTTGGATTGGATAACTATATGCCTACATGGTTGTGCTTTATAGTCCTTTGAAGTAAGTGTTAGAGCAGCTCGCATCTTTTCTGCTGGAGAAGTCCACTTAACGCCGTCTATTCCCGGACCGGATGAAGTCTCTGTGACGTGGCGAACCGCCAATAGCTTGGCGGCATCGGATCTCACAATGCGCTTTTGCATTTGAATGATCCGTGCCATATCTCCCTTAAAAGCCCCCTTGGTTAGCTTCTGTTGCATATCGAGCAAAGCATCTTCGGCAGCTATCCAATCAACGGAGAGCCAACGCTCGGTTAATTCCTCATCGCTCAATTTGTCAACGCTAATAAAGTTAGTGTTGATATCCACCATTACTGGGCAATGATCAGAACCATAGGTATTGAGAAGATGAGTTAGATGAGCAACATATTGAATCAGCGTAGATTGTATTAAAAAATAGTCAAGCCGCCATCCTTTATTCTCAAAGCGCTTGTTCAGGCGATTTGACCACCAAGTATATTCGATTTTTTCGGGATTCAGAAAACGAAACGCATCGGTCAATCCTAAATCAAGCAACATCTCGAAATTATTGCGTTCCTGTGTCAAAAAGCCCTTTGATGCTTTTTCGTTGATCTCGTTTTCTGGATAGACATCAATATCACGATGTGCAACATTAAAGTCACCACATATTACGACGGGCTTGTGTTCTTGGAGTGCCGATACATATTCAAGAAAGGCAATGTCAAAGCGATTGCGGAAATCTGCTCTCTTCAAACTTGCCTGTGAATTGGGAACATAAACATTAATTAGATAAAAGTGTCTAAACTCTAAAGTAATAGCTCTACCTTCAATATCGAATTCCTCGCAGTTAATTCCATATTTTACGGTTATAGGGTTGTAACGGCTGAAAATCGCTGTCCCCGAATAACCTTTGCGTTGCGAGAAGCTCCAATACTGGTTGTATGGGAGTTCGATATCCAATTTCTCCGTGAGCTTGGTCTCTTGCAGACAAATGACATCAGCTCGAAACTCCTTCACTTTATCAAGAAAGCCCTTCTTTATACAGGCAGAAAGACCGTTAACATTCCAAGATATAATTTTCATAATTCCGTCCATCGGGTAGTTATTTTGTTGTTGGGCAAAAACAAATTAAAAAAGAGGGATGTCGCACATTGTTCATGTGGCATCCCTCTTTATATTACACCTCTTCTACAATGCCTATTACCTTACCGCAGCAGTAGATACTGTCATCTTGTTTAAAAGCAATAGGTTTGTACTTCTCGTTGAGAGAGATCAACTGACCCTTGCCGAGCTTCTTGATAAACGCATCATCGTTGATGATGAAGATGCCGATCTCGCCAATATCGATTGCAGGTTGCTGAACTACATATACCTTGTCGCCATCGCTGAACTCCGGCTCCATACTGTCACCCTTAACGGTAAGAACATAATCCG
>CAZTWE010000056.1:0-13787 GCA_964617165.1 uncultured Ruminococcus sp. | reverse complement strand
GATGATGGTATCAAGAGTAACACCCATGGGAATCTCAACAAGACCGGTGTGCTCGATCTTACCGCCGAGAGCGAATACCTTTGTACCCTTGGATTTTTCAGTACCCATAGAGCCAAACCACTCAGCTCCGTTGAGGATGATCTGAGGAATGTTTGCAAAGGTCTCAACGTTGTTCTCAACTGTAGGAGAATTGAAAAGACCTTTAACAGCAGGGTAGGGAGGACGGGGACGGGGCTCGCCTCTGTTACCTTCAATAGAAGTCATAAGAGCAGTCTCCTCACCGCAAACAAAAGCACCTGCACCGAGCTTGATCTCAAGATCGAAGTCAAAGCCCGAATCAAAGATGTTCTTGCCGAGAAGTCCGTATTCCTTAGCCTGATCTATAGCGTGCTGTAAACGTGTAACAGCGATGGGGTACTCAGCTCTTACGTAAACGTAACCCTTAGTAGCACCTACCGCATATCCGCAGATTGCCATAGCCTCAATTACACAGTGAGGGTCGCCCTCAAGGATGGAACGGTCCATGAATGCTCCGGGGTCACCCTCGTCTGCATTACATACAACGTATTTCTGAGGAGCTTTGTTAGGTGCACAGAGCGCCCATTTGCGTCCTGTAGGGAATCCTCCGCCTCCTCTTCCGCGAAGACCTGAATCGGAAACTACTTTGATAACCTCATCGGGAGTCATCTCTGTAAGAGCTTTACCGAGAGCCGCGTAACCGTCCATCGCTATATACTCATCAATGTTATCGGGATCAATAACACCGCAGTTACGAAGAACTATACGCTTCTGAGATTTGTAGAAGTTAGTATCCGAGAGCGAAAGCTCGGATGCAGCCTTCTTAACTGTCTCATCAGCTTCTTTATCTCTGTAAACGAGTCTCTCAACTATTCTACCCTTGAGAAGGTGCTCCTCAACGATCTCTTTAACGTCATCAGCGGTTACACGGCTGTAGAACGTACCGTCGGGATAAATGATAACAATAGGACCGAGTGCGCAAAGACCGAAGCATCCTGTTTGAACAAGCTTTACTTCCTCTGCGAGTCCAAAGGCCTCAATATTTTCGTTGAAAGCCTTTTGAAGTGTCTGGCTGCCCGAAGAGGTACAGCCTGTACCGCCACAAATAAGTACGTGTGAACGAATCATACTTTACCTCCAATCAGTCAGCATTTGCTACGGTATATTCCGTAACAACGTTGCCGCCCTTCAAGTGTTTTTCAACGACTTCCTTAACTTTTTCGGGAGTCATTTTGATATAAGTGATCTTTTCCTTTCCTGCCTCGAATACCTCAACGATGGGTTCGAGCTGGCAGAAACCGATACAACCGGTCTGGGTAACAGTGACCTTACCTGTAAGGTCTGCATTGTTAACCTCTTCAACTAAAGCGTTGAGAACCGGGCGAGCACCGGCAGCAATTCCGCAGGTAGCCATTCCGACTACAACACGAATTTCGCCAACGCCCTCACGAAGAACTACTTTGCTCTTCATTCTGTCCTTGATTGCCTGTAATTCAGCCAAAGATTTCATTTTTTCTTCCTTTCTAACAGTATCTATATTTGATTTAATCAAATCTGGTTGTATTGCTCCGTAAGATTTTCCTTGATCCACATAAGCACGTCAAAGGTATCAAGCGGAACATCATCGAGTACAGCTCTTATCTCGCGTGTGTCAAGCTCTATGAGCTTATCTTCGCATTTATGCCGAAACAGGAAATTCACGTTCGGATGCCCCTGTATGAGCGTAACTATAGAAGATATAACATCTCCGAGAGGAGTGTAATCAATGTGAGTTTTGAAGAACCGCGCGGAAACAACCGTTCCGTGCTGATCGGGATAATCCGTAAAATGCTTTGATTCTATCGTAAGCCCCCCGCCCGTTTGCTCTGCTGCAAACCTCAAAAGCGGAATTCCCATTCCCACCTTTCGAGTAGTTCTTGTGGTGTAAAAAGGATCGCTTACGGAACGTAATATTTCCGGGGGCATCCCTGTTCCGTTATCCTCTATTGAAAGCTCAAGCTTTTGAGAGTCCTCGGAAATGAGGATCTTTATGAGAGTTGCCTTAGCTTTTACCGAGTTTTCGGTAATATCTAAAATGTTAAGTGATAATTCTTTCATTTAAGTTATCTCCTCAGCAACTCAAACAGCTCTCGCCGCACCTCATCGGGCGATGCTCCCTGAGAGCCCAATGAAAAATAGTATTCTTTATCCCTCATCTGAGTCAGATAATGAGCATCGGAGCTGACAATAAAATGATTTTCGTCTATTCCGTATTTCTGCGAAAATTCTGTTTTTCGCGCTCCGTCGTGAAGCTCAAAGAAATTAAAATCACAGTTCTCGGGAATAGTACCTAAAATGGCAATAATGCCGTTAGCATCCCTGTCAATATGAGCAGGATAACACACACCGTTAAACCTTAAAACGGTTTCACTGATATCCTCTATGGAAATATAGGTTGCATTTGAGAGCAGATTTTCCTCTTCACCGATAACGTTATCAAAACTGTCAAGAATTTGTTGCCTGCCGAAAAATTCGGGGCGGTTTTTTATAGGCAGTCTTTGCGTTTCGATATACTTATCAAATCGCATAGCATCGAAAAGAAACTCAAAAAGGCAAACCACGTGAATATCCTCAGAGGTAGTGAGCTCCATGCCCGCAATCGGGATTATACCGTATTTTTCCGCCGCATCAAAAAATGCGGGGCAATTTTTGCAACTGTTATGATCTGTCAAGGCAACAATGTCAAGCCCCGAGAGCGATGCCATTCCGGCAATGTTGTTGGGAGTATTGTCATCGTCACCGCAGGGGGATAAGCAGGAATGGATGTGGAGATCATAGTAAAATCTGCTCATCAGAGCAACTCCGCAACTGCAAGTGCAGCTTCATAGGCGGAACTGTCCGTACCGATTATATTGACTCCCTTTGAGGATGCAACGGAGACGATCTCGTCTTCAATCTCAACTCCCTCTGCAAGCAGAATACATGAAGTATCCGCAAGCGTTGCAACCGCAACGATATTTATATTAGACATGATCGTTATCCACAAGTTATCTGCTTCTGCTTTTCCCATGACCCAGCTCAAGAGGTCTCCAATATACACGCCAACGATCTCTCTTTCGGGCTTGGGCATGCATATTGTCTTAAATCCGGATCGCTTTGCAAGATTTTCTACGGTCATATTTTTATTCCTTCCTGTCTTTCGGTGACCGATACTCTTTTATACGACAGTCATCAAGACAAGCAGTTTGTTTAACCACGTCCTCCGCGAAGGCTCTGCAGGTCGGTGCACCGCATGATCCGCAGTCAATTCCCGGAAGAGAAGCTTTGATTTTTTGTATATCCGCCATCATTCGCATTGACTCGGCAATTGTTTTACCAAGACGCGTAGCGGATCTGTATGTAGGCATATCTTCAAAAAGGTAATCTGCCGAAACATACTTTTCGTCTTTTGGTATGGTGTTTTGAGATACCGGCAGGTATCTTCTTAATGTCTGAAGTCTGGCTTTTGCGATAAAGGGATTTTGCATTGTAAGTACACCGCCGACGCAGCCACCGGTGCATGCGTTGAGTTCCACAAATTCAAGGGGCGGAATGTTTCCGTTCTCAATCTGGTCAAGCACGTGTATAACGTTTTCTATTCCGTCAGCAGCAAGGTAATCTTCATTGAAAATCGCGGTTGCTTCACCGCCGGTCCTTGCCCAACCTATGCCTATTCTGCCTGAAGAGGATAGCATCTCAACGTTTTCTTCCTTTTTCATCTTGCTGATGAGCAGAAAATAAACGTCACTTATCGAAACGACCTCATCTACCTCGCTTTTATAACCCGCAAATCCGTTTTTCACGTAACTGACCTTTGCAGGGCAGGGGGATATGAAGCAAACTCCAATATCCTCGGGCTGCAGCTCGGGATGCTTTTCAAGAGCTTCCTTTTTTGCGAGCTTTGCTGCGATTTCCATAGGTGGAAGCATGTGTATAACGTTATCGCAAAGGGATGGAAAGCGCAGGCTTATCAACCTGAGGATAACGGGACAAGCAGAGCTAAGCGCAGGCTTTTTAATACCGTCTGTTTTTAGATACAGGCGAGTATATGCGGAAACGAATTCCGCTGCCTTGGAAACCTCGTAAACATCGTCAAATCCGATCTTGAGAAGTCCGTTTAATACGTAATCAACATCATCGAGATTATCGAACTGACCGTAAAGAGTGGGGGCGGGAAGAGCGATCTTCCACTTAAACCGCTCCATGTCGGACATTTTGCTGCAAACGGCTCGCTTTGCTTTTTGAGGGCAATAGCGAATACATGCGCCGCAATCAATGCATTTTTCAGAGTCTATAACGGCGTGACCGTTTTTTATTCTGATTGCTTCTGGGGGGCAGTGCCTGAGGCAGGTAGTACAGCCTGTACACTTGCTTTCGTCAAGAAGAACCGAATGCTCATAAGTGTTCATGAACTATGACCATCCTTTCCGAGATTTGCTGTCCCTTATTTGATATTGACTCTCATAACGATACGCGTACCCTCGCCAACCTTTGACGAGATCTGCATATCATCACTGTTTTTCTTCATGTTAGGGAGTCCCATTCCGGCACCGAATCCGAGAGAACGGATGCTGTCCGGAGCGGTTGAATATCCGGCTTGCATAGCTTTTTCTATATCCGCTATACCGGGGCCTTTATCTTCGAGAACTATTTCTATGCAGTCCTCGCATACGCTGACCTCGGCAACGCCTCCGCCTGCGTGAATAACCATATTAATTTCTCCCTCGTACATTGCGATAGAAACTCTTTTAATCAAATCGGTATCAAAACCGAGCTGGCGAAGATTTTTCTTCACCTGCACGGAGGCTTGACCTGCCGACGTGAAATCGTCTCCCTCAACATCGAAATGAAAAATTAACTTGTTACTCATTTCGGAACCTCGGATATACCCACAAGACCGTTTGAATAGAGAATTCCGCAGGTATTATACAACGTTTTTTCAGTGCTCATCATAACGATGCCGTTTTCTTTTGCCAGCTCGATCATCTCTTCATTGGGTGCCTTGGAACGAACAAAAATGATACATACCATGTCCATCATAAGAGCGGTACGTATGACCTGAGGATTCACAAGCCCTGTAAGCAGCACTGCCTGATCCGTCACGTAGGCGAGCACGTCGCTCATAAGATCGCAGCCGAATGCGGAATAAACATCCTTTTCGAGATTTTCCTCGCAGCATAGAACCTTTGCGTCAAGTAATTCCTGTAATTTTGAAATCTTCATACAATCCCTCTGAATAAGCCAAACTGTTAATTCAATCAGTTGTATTTAGCGATAATGCCTTTTACGTCATCAACAGTAAGTCTGCCGTAAACGTCCTCGTTAACAGTGAGTACGGGCGCAAGACCGCAAGCACCGATGCAACGTGAAGCTGTAAGAGAGTACTTTCTGTCAGCAGTACACTCGTCTCCCGCGATACCGAGAACCTCCTGAAGCTTGTCGTAGATCTGACCCGAGCCCTTTACATAGCATGCTGTACCGAGACAGACTGCGATGTGATAGTCACCCTTCGGCGAGAGAGAGAACTGAGCATAGAAGGTTGCAACACCGTAGATCTTCTCAAGCGGAATGTCCATACCTTCTGCGATCTTGTTCTGCACTTCAATGGGAAGATAACCGTAAATATCCTGAGCCTGCTGCATAACAGCCATGAGACGGCTCTTATCGTGCTTGTTTGCATCGATTACGGCTTTGAGCTTCTCTTCCTGCTCAGGTGTGCCATTGAAGGGAATGCTGGAAAGTTTTTTGAGCATAATTTTGTCCTCCTTAAAATTTCTGTACATCGTTTTTGCCGTATTCGGCAAGGTATGCGAATACATTGTTATAATTATAACACATTCTCTTTTGTTTTTCAATAGGCGCGCGTAACAAAAAAATATTTCAACACTTTGCACATAATTCGACAGTAATTTTGGTTAAATTCATAGCGTTGATGAATAAAAATCCGAAAACATTTCGTGGCATATTATGGTAGCTGTGCTTTTGTGATGAAGAGGGTAATGGACGTTATCTACGACGGAAGCTCTCGCGCATATTTTCGAGGTGCTCGTAACTATCACCTCATCCGCAGAAAGAAGCTCTTCTTTCGTAAAGCAGCGCTCTTCTTTTTCAATTGAAAGTCTGTCGCATACAGAGAGCAGATGAGCACGCGATATTCCCGGTAGAATAAACTTGTTTTTCGGGTGTGTGATTATTTTTCCGCTCTTTACTATATGGACGTTTGAATGAGCACATTCGGTTACTGTATTTCTTCTTACAAACACCGCTTCGTCTGCACCGCATCGTACGGCTTTAGCGGAAGCGAGGACGGATGGCAGAAGATTGAGGGTCTTTATGTTGCACAGCTCATATCTGTTGTCTTCTGCAAATATCAATTTGAGCCGCCTGTCGGGAGTAGGCAAGTCTAAGGGAGAAATTGTGACGAGCAAATTGCTTTTTGCATCAATCGAGGGAGCGTGAGCACGCTTGTGACCGTTGCGTGTCAGCTGGAAATACAGAAAGAAGCATCCATTGCCAAAAGCGCCTGTAAGCTCTTCGAAAATCGATGTGAGAAAGGCATTATCAAAATCGACATAAAGCTCCAATGCGTTTGCGTTGCCGAAAAAACGTTCCAGGTGCTCTTCTAACATAAAAATTTTGCCGTTTCTCCCAATGCAAGCATCGTATATTCCGTCGCCGAAGAAAATGCAACGGTCTGTCAAGGGAACGGATACGTCCTCGTAATTACAAAAAAATCCGTTGTAATAAGCATTCACAGCCAAAAACACCTCCGAATAGTTTATGAAAAAATGTAGACTTTTTCGATTTGTTGTGCTACAATAAGAGCATAAAGCTGTTTTTATGATATTCCATGGGGCTGTAAATGTTTACGGGAGGGCTTATGAGCGAGGTTTCGGTTGTTGAGTGTAAGGAATACGAATATGAAAAAGTGAGAGAGGCTGTTTTTGAGGCTGTTGATGCCGTCGGTGGCTTTTCGGTTATAAAAGCGGGAACTAAAGTTGCAATCAAAGCAAATCTGGTCGCTTCCGCCACACCGGATGCAGCGACAACCACGCATCCGTACGTGCTTGCCGCTCTTTGCGATATTTTATCCTCGTTAGGAGCCTTTGTCGTAGTAGGAGATTCTCCGGGAGGACTTTATAACAGCGTCGTTCTTGAGAAGATTTACAAAACGGCAGGTGTATACGAGTGCGAAAAGCACGGAGGCAGGCTCAACCGCGATTTTTCCGAAGCTAATGCGGTTTGGGAGGATGCACTGGTGGCGAAAACCTTTACTTATACGGCATATCTTGACGACGTTGACGTTATTATCAATGCGTGTAAGCTTAAAACTCACGGTATGATGGGACTTTCATGCGCTGCAAAAAACATGTTTGGCGCAATTCCCGGAACGATGAAGCCGGAATATCATTTCAGATATCCGAGCTATGAGGCTTTTGCAAATATGCTCGTTGATCTCGATGAATATTTTAAGCCCTATATTTCCGTTTGCGATGCGGTGGTTGGAATGGAAGGTAACGGCCCCACAGCCGGCAACCCAAGGAAGATCGGGTGCATAATCGCATCGAGATCTCCGCATAAGCTCGACATGGTTGCTGCACAGATCATAGGTCTTGATGCTGACAGTATTCCGACGCTTGCGGCTGCAAAGGAGCGCAGTCTTGTGCCGAAAAGTATCGACGAGCTCGATATATACGGAAATTACCAAAAATATCAAATTTCTGACTATGATAATATTGCTATAAGACGCAGTCTGCAATTCAAAGGCAATTCCGATAACGTTTTGAAAAACATATTCGGAAACGTTGCCAAAACCGTTCTGGACTCGTCGCCGAAGCTGTCGAAAAGCCATTGTATCGGCTGCAATAAGTGCGGCAAGATATGCCCCGCAAAGGCCATAGTAATCAAAAACGGAAAAGCGCAGATAGACAGAAGCAGATGTATCAAGTGCTTCTGCTGTCAGGAGTTCTGCCCTGTCGGTGCAATGAAAGTTCACAGAACTTGGTTGGCAAGAATTTTACAAAGAAACCGCAAAAATTCAAAATCCGCGAAATAATTCAAGGCAGATTTTATAATAACAATAAAACGAAACGGCTTGCCCGATTTGGAATAAGCAGCTGTTTCGTTTTTTGCTATTAAGTCAGAATTGCACGGTGATCAGCGAATTTCCATTGAGATCCTTCACAGTGAAGCTCTTCTCGCTATATATCATATACGTTCTCGGGTTTCCGCCTTTTGGAATGGCGATAGATCCGGGATTTAAATAGACGTTTTCATTACCGAAATTCTCGCACGTGAAAATGTGTGTGTGACCGTGAAGAAGTATATCTCCGCGATTCATCGGGGGAGGTGTTTCTGTATTATGCTTATGCCCATGCGTTGCAATCACGGTAAGACCGTCAAGCTCAAGGAGTATATAGTCTGCTAAAATCGGAAATTCAAGAACCATTTGATCAACTTCCGTATCGCAGTTGCCACGGACAGAAAGTATCAAATTTTTGTTTTCATTTAAAAGGTTAATTACGCGTTTCGGCGCGTATGTAGACGGCAGATCATTCCTTGGCCCATGGTAGAGAAGATCACCGAGGATAAGTATTTTATCCGCTTTCTCAGCCTCTCTTACGGCGAGTATTTTCTCCATACTTTCAAGATCTCCGTGAATATCGGAGCAGATCAGCAATTTCATTCTCAAGATCCTTTCATCGTTACTTCGAAATATGCTCGTTCGTGCTTGCCGGCAAGCCGACAGACACGAACGAGTATATTGTAGCACAGCTTGGCGTAAAATTCAAGTGTTTTGTAACGTTCAATTAAGATTAGTTGCAGATTAGTTGCAGTTTCCAAAAAATAAAAAATAAAAACACTTTTTCAATTCCTTGACAATTCAAAAAAGTTGTGTTATACTTAAAGATGTGAAAATATTTGCATGAATATATAAAAAAGGAGAAATCTCCGTGGCGGTAAAAAAGTCAGACTACAACGAGCAAAGTATCAAATCGCTTAAAGGCGCTGAAAGAGTAAGAAAGCGCCCTGCGGTAATTTTCGGCTCTGATGATATCATCGGATGTCAACATTCATTTATAGAAATTTTGGCAAACTCGGTCGATGAGGCCAGAGAAGGCTACGGAAACAAAATAATCGTACGCAAAAACCTCGATCTTTCCATTCAGGTAGAGGATTTTGGAAGAGGTGTACCGCTTGGATACAACGAAAAGGAAAAACGTTGGAATTGGGAGCTGGTATTCTGCGAGCTTTATGCAGGCGGAAAATATGATAACGATACCGAAAATTCCGCTTATGAATTTTCTCTCGGACTCAACGGATTGGGAGCAACCGCAACACAGTATTCAAGCGAATATATGACCGTAAAATCTTACAACGGAAAAACTCTTTCCGAAATAAACTTTAAAAAAGGTGAGCCCGTAGGCGAGCTTAAGGTAACGGATATACCTAACGGTGATAAGAAGCGCGGTACGATAATTTGCTGGCGTCCCGATCTCGAGGTATTCAAAGAGATAGATATTCCTGAAGAATTTCTTTCAGTAACTCTCAGGCGGCAGGCATTTGTAAACGCCGGAACAAGGTTTATCCTTGAAATTGAAAAAAGCAAGGGGAGATATGAGAAAACAGAGTTCTATTACGAAAACGGTATAGCCGATTATATGACCGAGATAATCGAGGGCATTGAAATGACCGCTCCGGTTACCTGGCATCTTGAAACAAAGGGACGAGACAGAGAGGACATGAAGGATTACAAGCTAAAAGCCGATGTGACCTTCTGCTTTGTTAAATCGGGTATGGCTGAGTATTATCACAACTCATCATTTCTTGAATACGGCGGCTCGCCTGATAAAGCTGTGAAAAATGCATTCGTGCATGCCCTCGATAAATATATCAAGGCTCAGAACAAATATAATAAAAATGAAGCAAAGATATCCTTTGCCGATATACAGGATAATCTTGCTATCATTGTTAATTCTGCATCAACTCAGACATCTTATGAAAATCAAACGAAAAAAGCAATAACGAATTCCTTTATACAAAAGGCGCTCACCGAGTTCTTGAAAACCAACCTTGAAATATATCTTACCGAGCATCCGTCGGAAGCGGCTGTTATGATCAATCAGGTGCTTATCAATAAGCGTTCCAAGGAAGATTTTGAGATAACTAAGGAAAAGATAAAGAAAAAGCTTGCGGGCTCTATGGACGTTTCGAGCAGAGTAGAGAAGTTTGTGCCTTGTCACTCAAAGGATTCCAGCGTATGTGAGGTATATATAGTTGAGGGAGACTCCGCTATGTCGAGCTGTAAACTTGCACGAGATGCGGAATTTCAGGCTATAATTCCAATAAGGGGTAAAACTCTTAACTGCATGAAGAGCAGCTACGAAAAGATTTTTGCAAGTGATATCATAGTAGACCTTTTGCGGGTTATAGGCTGCGGTGTAGAGGTTAAAACTAAAAAGCCCGGAGACGTAGGCATGTTCAACTATTCCGCGTTGAAATGGAATAAGATAATAATATGTACCGATGCGGATGAGGACGGATTCCAGATAAGAACGCTGCTTCTTACTATGTTTTATAGGCTTCTGCCTACTCTTATAGAAAATGGAAAGATATTTATTGCCGAGTCACCGCTGTTTGAAATAACAGCAGGAAAAGAGACCTATTTCGCTTACAACGAAAAGGAAAAAGCTGAAATACTCTCAAAGCTCGGAACGCAAAAATATACGCTTCAGCGTTCCAAGGGACTTGGTGAAAACGAACCTGAAATGATGTCCAGAACAACGATGAATCCCGCTACCAGACGCCTGATCGCGGTAACTGCCGCAGATGCACAGCAAACCGCGAGAATGTTTGACATTCTTCTCGGTGACGCATTGGCGGAGCGTAAAAAATTCATTACGGAATTCGGACATTTGTACATCAAGGATGCTGATATTTAATTAAAGATATATAATGAAAGGCAAAACGAATGGCAACATTAAAAAGATCAACAGGATTTAAAGGTGTTGAAGGACCGCTTCTCACCATTGTTATGGACGGTGTAGGCATAGCTCCCGACAACGGCGCAAACGCTGTAGCAGCTGCGCATACTCCCACTCTTGATTATCTTATGGCGAATTACCCCATGCTTAAGATAAAAGCGCACGGTACCGCTGTAGGTCTTCCTTCGGATGACGATATGGGTAACTCCGAGGTAGGGCACAATGCTCTTGGCTCGGGTCAGGTATTCGCTCAGGGCGCAAAGCTCGTTTCTCAGTCTATAGAAACAGGTAAGCTGTTTGCTTCCGATACGTGGAAGCTCCTTATAGGCGGTGTTAAGGAGAAAAACTCAACTCTTCATTTCATGGGATTGTTCTCGGACGGAAACGTACATTCCCACATAGATCACCTGACAGCACTTATCAACCGCGCATGCGAAGAGGGGGTAGGGAAGATAAGATTACACATTCTTCTTGACGGAAGAGACGTCGGAGAGACGAGTGCTCTCGATTACGTGATTCCCTTCGAGGAATATCTTGCAAAGCTTCGCGCAGGCGGTGTTGATATATGCATCGCATCAGGCGGCGGACGTATGCAAGTAACTATGGACAGATATGAAGCCAATTGGGGCATGGTAGAGCTCGGTTGGAAAACGCACATTCTCGGTGAAGGCAGAACCTTTGCCTCCGCTGAGGAAGCGATAGTAACGTACAGAAACGAGTTTAAGGTAATAGACCAGGATCTCCCCCCCTTCGTTATAGCTAAAAACGGAGAGCCCGTGGGTACTATAAACGACGGTGACAGCGTTATTTTCTATAATTTCAGAGGCGACCGTTCGATAGAGATATCCAAGGCATTTGAGAGCGGTGATGACTTCGATAAGTTTGACAGAAAGCGTGTTCCTGCCGTTCTTTACGCAGGCATGCTTGAATATGACGGAGACTTGCATATTCCCTCAAAATATCTCGTAAATCCTCCCGAGATAACCAATACCATGACCGAGTATCTCGTTGGCGCAGGTGTATCTGAGCTTGCAATCTCGGAAACACAGAAATACGGTCACGTGACCTATTTCTGGAACGGAAACAAGTCGGGCAAATTTTCAGAGGAGCTTGAGACCTATATCGAGATTCCCTCGGACGTAGTTCCCTTTGAGCAGCGCCCTTGGATGAAGTGTGCCGAGATAACAGACAAGCTCATAGAGTGCTTGCGTTCGGGAGAATATAAATATCTGCGCGTTAACTTCCCCAACGGAGATATGGTTGGACATACGGGTTCATTCCTTGCTACCGAATGTTCTATGGAAGCTTTGGATCTTCAACTCGCGCGTATCCTTAAAGTGGTTGATGAGCTTCACGGAGCGGCAATCATAACAGCGGATCACGGTAATGCCGATGAGATGTATGAGATAGATAAGAAAACCAAAGCACCAAAAGCGGGTAAGGACGGAAGCTTTAAGGCTAAGACCAGCCACACATTGAATCCCGTACCATGCATCATATATGATAATTTCACGAATAGCGGTTATAAGGTTAAACTCGGAAGAGATGATTTCGGACTTTCCGCTGTTGCGGCAACTACTGTAAATCTTCTCGGATTTGAAGCTCCCGACATTTGGGATGAGTCGATGATAGAAATTTAATCACATCGGGCAGAGGCGTATCTACCTCTGCCCGATACATTTGAATATTTAATGCAAATTATAACTCAATGCATATAATCGTATAATGAAGCTTTTGACATTAAATCAGGTATTTTTATCAGCAAAAGCGACATATTAACTTTAATAAAACTATGCACAATTACTAAAAAAAGCGGAAACGTATAAATATAATAAAAAAAGTTGATTTTATTCATACTTTAGACATATATTTCTGTTACAATAGCAACGCATTTTTTTATAATTGATTATCGGAGGATGCTATGAATTTATTAAATCTCGAGGTTAAGCACAAGTCCTTTGGCAATGGAGTTGTAGTTTGTGCGGAGGGAAAATATATTACGGTAAAGTTCGATACAGCCAGTAAGGTTTTCGTATATCCTGATATTTTTGAAAAGTTCTTAACGCTTGCAGACGGAACGGTAAGTGAGGATATTTCTGCCGATCTTGTCGCAGCAAACGAGCAGAAAAAAAGGATACAGGATAAGAAGAACGAAGAAAATCTTCGCGCTATGACAAAAGGCATCGTTATTCCCGGTAAGGAGATTACCGCCGGTGAGGGTGATGACGAGGAGAACCGTAACAAATCCGAAACAGAGGAAGTGTAAAAAACAGGTTATAAAGCTGCTTGGATTAAGGCTTTATAACCTGTTTTTGCAATATAGTTTGTGTACTGTGTAATATCAGGAACGCACCGTTACCTCCCGGGAGAAATACGGTGCGTTTTGATTATGCATTTTCTTTTTCGAACTGTGCAAGTAGATCGGCAATTACGCGATTTGATCTGTCAATAGCAGAAGCTGTACACAAGTGATAGCTTGAATTATTGTATTCCTCATTTGCAAATCTGTAATTTTCAGGATTGGATATTACCGGGCATGTGAGATTATCGAGCAATCTTTGATAGTATGCAGCAATGCCCTCGGCGGTGGAACGTGTTCCCGTTGCACCGTCACAAATCGGTGCACATGAGAAATAATATTTAATGCTCATGGCAGAAAGATGCGTATGCAGATCGTTGATAACTTTGATGGCGGTATCGGATATTGAGGTCGCCTTTACGTTTATTGAGTTGAAGTTGGGATTGGAATGGGGAGGTCTGTCACCC
>CAZTWE010000055.1:0-13946 GCA_964617165.1 uncultured Ruminococcus sp. | reverse complement strand
CATTTTTTCTCATTTTTTCTCTGATTTTCATAAATTCTTAATGAGACAGCCTCGTATTTGTATATTTTTTGCGGAGCTGTCTCTAATGCAATTGAGACAGCCATAATCTAAAAGCTGCGCCTTACCAAGGAAGGAAGTCGGAGCCCATAAGCTTGAGGAGTGCCTCTGCGAAGAAATAATCTCCGTAGATTATAGAAATATGTACGCCTGCCTGCTGCTCGGTAAAGGTTCCGGGGACGGGATAACGCTTGGAGCCGAAGCCAACGATGAAATCGTTTTCCTCGTCATAGTTTCCGAATGCCTCGGATATAGCGCGCAGGAAGTTGATAGCTGCGTTCATGTACATACCGCCCTCATTCTCGGGGAGTATCTTTGACAGCTCAATAAGTCCGCATGCTGCGCAAACGCCTGCTGTAGAGTCATAGTATACAGGCTCTGCGGGAGCACGGAAATCAATTCTCGGAAGCCAATCGTCACAGCAATTTGCGATGAAGTAGTTAGCAACCTGCTTTGCAGCATTGAGGTATCTTTCCTCGCCTGTGTGTATGTAGGAGAGAGTGAAGCCGTAGAGAGCCCATGCCTGACCGCGAGACCATGAAGAGCCAACGGCAATTCCCTGACCGCCGTAGGTCTTAACAGTTTCACCTGTTTCTCTGTCATGCTCTACGATGTGTATTATCGAGCCGTCCTCGCGAAGATGATCCATTATGGACATGTCAGCCTGAGCCATTGCAACTCTCTTAAAGCGATCGTCGCCAAGCTCCTCGCTTGCCCAATAGAGCAAGGGCAGGTTCATAAGAGAATCTATGATAGTCCAGTTCTGCTGATTTTTGCCGTTCCATGCGGTGATGTATCCGCCGTCAATATTGAAGCGTGCAGAAAGCGTTGTTGCTGCATAGAAGTTTCTTGTTCTGGAAGCTGTATCGCCTGTAAGACGGTAAAGAGCACCGGAGAGAAGATGCCACTGGAATCCAACGTCATGATGAAGCTGGAAGGCATTGTTTGTAAGAGCTGTGTCAAGAGTTTTTTCAACAGCCTTTGCACATTCAAGATACTCGGGAGCTTTGGTGTACGCGTACATCATAGCGTTAAGGCCGCCGAAGAAGCCGCTGGTCCAGCCTGCGGGGTTGATATCCTTTATATGTCTGCCGTTCTGATCTACACCGTCAGCAGGGATACCCTTGGAACGAACTGCGATTTTGCGGAGCTTGGAATCAACCTTTGCAAAGGTCTCTTCTACCCAAGCTTTGTTTTCAGACAAGATCTGTGCTGCATTTTTCATTTTTATATTCCTTTCGGTAAAAAATATTATTTTTAGTGTTCTCAGGGCTGCTTGCCTATATATGCAAGAATACCGCCGTCAACGTAGAGGATATGACCGTTCACAAAATCGGATGCCTCGGATGCGAGGAATACCGCAGGGCCTGCAAGATCATCGGGGTTACCCCATCTCTCAGCAGGTGTTTTTGCAATTATGAACTTATCGAACGGATGACGCTCACCGTTCGGCTGAAGCTCGCGCAGGGGAGCTGTCTGAGGAGTTGCGATATAACCGGGGCCGATACCGTTGCACTGAATATTGTACTGACCGTACTCGGATGCAATATTCTTTGTGAGCATTTTAAGACCGCCCTTAGCGGCAGCGTATGCCGAAACGGTCTCGCGGCCGAGCTCGCTCATCATAGAGCAGATGTTGATTATCTTACCGTGACCCTTTTTGATCATTGCGGGGATAACCGCCTTTGCGCAGATAAAGGGCGCATTAAGATCAACGTCAATAACCTGTCTGAATTCAGCAGCTGACATTTCCGTCATAGGAATTCTCTTTATGATACCTGCGTTGTTCACGAGGATATCTACAGAGCCTACCTCTTTTTCTATCTTAGCAACCATTGCGTTTACCTGCTCCTCATCGGTAACGTCACAAACGTAGCCGCGAACGGGTATATTTTCCTTTGCGTAGTTTTCAAGACCTCTGTCAACAAACTCCTGCTTAAGATCATTGAATACGATAGTTGCGCCTGCCTCATAAAGTGCCTTTGCGATTGCAAAGCCGATACCGTAGGATGCTCCGGTGATAAGAGCAACCTTACCGTCAAGCCTGAAATTCTGTGCCATTTTATTTCTCCTTTATATTATTGTTTGACTGTTTTTCGCTTGTCAGCGAAGCTCTTTGGTCTCTATATGGTCCATATCGGTGAACTCCTGATTTTCACCGCACATAGCCCATATAAAGGAATAATTCTTCGTTCCGACACCCGAATGGATAGACCAGGAGGGAGATATAACAGCCTCCTCGTTATGCATGATGATGTGGCGCGTTTCCTTAGGCTCGCCCATCATGTGGAATACCGCATCGTTGGGGCCCATATCAAGGTACAGATATACCTCCATACGTCTGTCATGAGTGTGGCAGGGCATGGTGTTCCAGTTAGAGCCCACCTCAAGCTCGGTAAGTCCCATTGCAAGCTGGCAGGACTTCATTACCTCGGGGTGTATGTACTGATTTATAACTCTCTTGTTGCAATCCTCAACAGAGCCGCAGGGAACCTTGCGTGCCTTGGTTATATCTATCTTTACGGTGGGGTAATCGGTGTGAGCGGGGCAGGAGGTCATGTAGAACTTTGCAGGGTTCTTTTCATCAACGCTCTTGAATTTGAGATCGCGGTGTCCTCTGCCGATATAAATACCGTCTCTGGGATTCATCTCGTAAACCTCACCGTCAACAGTGATGATACCCTTACCGCCGATATTGATGCATCCGAGCTCGCGACGCTCAAGGAAATAATCTGCGGCAAGCTCCTTGCCTGCTTCAAGCTTCAATTCAAGCTTAATGGGCATCATACCGATAACCATTATTCTGTCAATATGGCTGTAAACCATTCTTATGTTGTCCTTGGTGAAGAGGTTTCCGATGTGGAACTCCTCTCTCAGTCTGTCTGTCGTATAATATCTGACGTCTTTTGCATTAGCACCGTCTCTTACTTCCATTCCTTCATTCTCCTTTTTGATGTATTTACCGTTTATCTGTATTTCTGTGAGTGCGGCAAACGAAAGCGACCCGTCCTCAAGTCTCTTTTGCTTGAAACCGCAAAGCTTCACGTACTCGGTCAGCTTGGGAGCAAAAGTGAAGCTCTGCCCCTCTGCCGTGCCTAGGAGGGTTATCTCTTCCCTCGTCTTATCCGAGAATTCTATCTCCATTTGCTGCCAATACGTATCGTGGGGGAAATCCGCACGCAAAAACAGCGTTACACCGCTGACAAGAGTAGGCATGCCGAATCTTACCTCAAATTCAAGATCCTCTCGCAGACCGCCGCCCCATGAATGATAGGGATATCTGCCGTGGGAGAGATTTTCCGTCACTCCGTCAATAGCGTTACGCTCAAAGAAGCATGGGTCCTCACGCGTTACGAAATTGGCAACGGCATGCGGAAAATACTTTGGCACGTTATGCCTGTCATGAGAGTTGAGAGATATATTGCGCTCCGCATATATCTCGGCCTCGGTAGGCTCGGATACGCATATCCTATGATCGTCTCCGACGAAAGCTGCGAGTGCATAGCACGCGCTCCTCTCATACCCGAACGGTACTGCGAACTCAAAGGTCCCGTCAGGCACGTAAACTATGGATTCGGCAAGCGTTTCATCAAGGCGGAGCTTTACGAACTCCGTATCGAGAAGCTCGACTCGCCACCTATCGCCCTCGGCGTACTCGCCGCGATAATGCTCGTCAATATCCTCACCGTATGCCTTGAACTTCACCTCACCGTTTTCGCTCAAAAGCTTTAAGTTAATTATACTTATCACTCCTTTACGGTTTATTTATATTTTAATAATAACACATTGTGGAAAACAAGTCAACCGCAGATTTTAAAACAGCAACAGGCGAAGCTCGTCTACGGTCTTTAAGTAATAGGTGCTGTGCGCACGCATGAAATCCTCTATCTCGGGCACGTCATAGCCCCAGCCTGCCGCGGCAAAATCTATGCCTGCCGCACACGCCATATCAAAGCCCGGCTTAAGGTCGTCAACCATAAGCATCTCGGAGCGCGAGAGCGAGTATTTTTCGGCAAGACACTCCACCGTATAGGGCGAGGGCTTGCACAGCTCTCGCGGCAGATCCCAGCCGAATATCTCATCAGGGGGCACAAGTCCGTTTTCCCTATAGTCACGCTCAATGTAGTGCTTCATCGAATGGCTACAGACCGCTATTATACCGCCGCGCGAACGGAATTCGCTGAGTATTTCTCTTATTCCGCTATAGCTTCTCGGTACACGGGTGCGCACGTAGTTCTCCCAAAAGCTCTGCTCCTCACGCATCTGTTCCTCACCAAGCCCAAGCTCGTCTGCAAACAGGGAGACTATCCCGGGGGAGAAATTCTTCAGGATAAAGCTCTCGGGGGTATATTCCGATACACGCTCGGGGCGACGAAGCTTCAGGTATTCGATAAAGCTCGGATAATGTATCGTTGCCGTGCTGTTGACAACGGTATCGTCATGATCAAGTATAAGACATTTGTATTTCATCATTTCAGATTCAAAAAGAATATTTTCGGAGAATGACAGCTACCGTCAGCATGCTGTACGGTAAGCGTTTTCCCGTGGTTAAGGTATTCCCAACCCGACCGATCCCCGGCATAGGTTATCTCCGAAAGACTGTCGCAACCGGAAAAGGCATCGTCATCCTCTATCTCGCGCAGGCTTTTAGGCACTGCAAGGCGGCGAAGCACGGAACAGTCTGCAAAGGCATCAAAGCCTATACCGTGCAGAGTTATCGGCAGGATTATCGCTTCAAGTGAGCTACATCCGCGAAAGGCTCTTCTGCCTATTTTGTAAAGCTTTGGCGGAAGATCAACCGTGCGAAGATTTCTGCATCCCTCAAAGGTGGATTCGTCGATAAGCCCCATTGACGAGGAGAGCTTTACGCCCTCAAGCGAGAAGCATGAGGCAAAGGCGTTGAACTCAACGAGCGTCACACTGTCCGGCACGGTAACGTCACGCAGGTTAAAGCAATAGGCGAACGCACACGAGCCTATAGTTTCGCACGCCTCGGATATTTTCAGCGAGCTGAGCGAAGCACAGCCCTCAAATGCTCCCTCTCCTATGCGCCTGACGCTATCGGGCATCGTTACGGAAAGGAGCGAGGAACAAAATGCAAACGCTTCATCCGCTATTTCGGTGAGCCCATCGGAGAATTTTACCGACTTGAGATTTTTACAGCCCGAGAATGCACAGGCAGATATTTTCCTGAGGCTCTTCGGCAGAGCTACGGTAACGAGGTGCTCGAAATCGCGAAATGCATTCTCCGCTATCTCGACTATTCCCTCGTCTACGGTAAGCTCCGCTATAGCATCGGTATCTTCAAATGCGCCTGAATATATAACCGTTTCGGCAAGCTTTTTTATAAGCTCGTCGGGATTTTCGGGATTAAAATTATATTTCATGTTTTTATTTCAGCTTTGCAAGAGCCTCGGTAAGAGATGCTCTGGTTTCAAGATATTTGGCAAGCTTTGCACGCTCCCCTGCGACTACCGCCTCGGGTGCCTTTGCAACGAAGCCTTCGTTCGAAAGCTTCTTTTCAAGGCGCGCTATCTCGCCCTCATTCTTATCGTACTCCGCTGTAAGTCTTGCTCTTTCCTTTTCAAAATCTATAACGTCTGCAAGAGGAATATAGAGATTGCCCGTGTCGGTTGCGATAACCACCGCATCGTCGGCACTGTAGCTGTCCACTATATTCAGCTCGGAGACGGATGCAAGCTTTTCAAGTATTTTTCCCGCTGACACAAACGTATCACGGTACTTGGTAACAACGAAAAGCTTGGCTTTTTTCGACGGAGCTATATTCATCTCGGTACGTCTCTGACGGATAGCACTGATGCATGCAATTATCCTCTTTACCTCTTCCTCTTCCTTCTCATAGGAAAGCGAGCTGTCATATTTCGGGTAGGAGGATATCATTATCGAATCGTCCGTATGGGGGAGAGCCTGATATATTTCCTCTGTAATAAAGGGCATATAAGGATGAAGAAGCTTGAGTATACCCGTCAGCACGTATACAAGCACGCGCTTTGCCGAAAGTGCTTCGGGCGCATCACCGAGGAACGTGCGGCTCTTTGCCATTTCGATATACCAATCGCAGAAGGTATCCCACGTGAATGAATATATCTCTCCGAGCGCAACGCCTATCTCGTAGTTCTCAACGTTCTCGTTTACGCGACCTGCGAGCTTATTAAAGGAAGAGATTATCCACTTATCCTCAGCGGTAAGCTCACTATCCTCGGGAAATTTCAAAAGCTCCTCATCGGTTTCGGTAAGGTTCATGAGAACGAAGCGCGAAGCATTCCAAAGCTTGTTGGCAAAGTTTCTTGCAGCCTCGATCTTTTCATCGGAGAAGCGCATATCGTTGCCGGGGGCGTTACCCGTAGCAAGCGCAAATCTCAGCGCATCGGCACCGTACTGCTCGATTATCTGCAACGGGTCGATACCGTTGCCGAGAGACTTGGACATTTTTCTGCCGAGGGCATCACGTACAAGTCCGTGAATAAATACTGTGGAGAACGGCTTTTTGCCCGTATGCTCAAGACCTGAGAATATCATTCTCGAAACCCAGAAGAAGATGATGTCATAGCCCGTTACGAGCACGCTTGTGGGATAATATCTTTCAAGGTCCTCGGTATTATCTGGCCAGCCCATGGTTGAGAACGGCCAGAGTGCCGAAGAGAACCAGGTATCAAGCACGTCCTCTTCCCTGCGCGTTTTTGCTCCGCACTTAGGACATACGTTGACGTCCTCCTTGGAGACCTCCATATTTCCGCAGGCATCGCAGTAGTAAGCCGGTATTCTGTGACCCCACCACAGCTGACGGGAGATGCACCAATCGTGGCAGTTTTCCATCCAGTTGGTATAGGTCTTTGTAAATCTTTCGGGCTCGAATTTTATATCGCCTGAGCGTACCGCTTCAAGCGCGGGCTTCGCCAAGGGCTCCATTTTTACAAACCACTGATCCGAGGTTATCGGCTCAACGGTAGTCTTACATCTGTAGCAGGTACCGACGTTATGAGTGCAAGGCTCGATGCGCACAAGATAGCCGCCCGCCTTGAGGTCCTCTACCATTCTGCGCCTTGCCTCGTATCTGTCAAGCCCGCTGTATGCTCCGCCGTATTCCGCGGATATCGTACCGTCGTCATTCATCACCTTGATGACCTCAAGGGAGTGACGCTTGCCGACCTCAAAGTCGTTGGGGTCATGCGCGGGGGTGATCTTTACACAGCCTGTACCGAATTCGCGCTCAACGTACTCATCGGCAATAACGGGTATCTCTCTGCCCACAAGAGGAAGCAGAAGAGTTTTTCCGATAAGGTGGCTGTAACGCTCATCCTCGGGATGCACTGCAACCGCTGTATCTCCGAGCATGGTTTCAGGTCTCGTCGTAGCAACCGTAACGAACTCATCCGAGCCCTTTACGGGATAGCTGATATGCCAGAAATTGCCCGACTGCTCGGTGTACTCTACCTCAGCGTCGGAAAGAGCTGTGCGGCAATTGGGGCACCAGTTGATGATGCGGAAGCCGCGGTATATCAGACCTTTATTGTAAAGGTTGACGAATACCTCCTTTACCGCTCTTGAGCAGCCCTCGTCCATCGTGAAGCGCTCGCGGCTCCAATCGCATGAGGAGCCGAGCTTTTTTAGCTGATTTATTATTCTGCTGCCGTACTGATTTTTCCAATCCCAGACACGTTCAAGAAATTTATCGCGCCCAAGGTCGTATCTTGTAAGCCCCTCGTTGACGCGCAGGCTTTCCTCAACCTTTATCTGCGTTGCGATACCCGCATGGTCGGTTCCCGGTACCCAGAGCGCGGAGTAGCCCTGCATGCGCTTTGTACGCACAAGAATGTCCTGAAGAGTCTGATCAAGTGCGTGACCCATGTGAAGCTGACCCGTTACGTTCGGCGGGGGGATAACTATGGAAAACGCAGGCTTCTTCTTATCGCTGTCAGGCTTGAAGTAGTCGTTTTCACACCATTTTTTGTAGATTCTGTCCTCAAATTCCGAGGGATTGTAGTTTTTTGCCAATTCCTGTCTCATTTTTTTATTTTCCTCTCAATTACGTTTGCGTTAACAAAGCCCCAAGGCAAAGAAAAAACCTTGCCTTGGGGCGAATATATCGCGGTACCACCCAAGTTCGGGCATAAAATGCCCCTCGTTGGCTCTTAACGCAAGCTTTACGCCACGGTCTAATAGGCTTCAGCCGTTCTTCGCGGTTACAACGAGGCTACCTTCGCTCTTCCGATACAGGGCTTACACCTACCGCCCATTCTCTTCGCTACCGTAAAGGAGCTACTCCTCCCCGAGGTTTACGTGATTATTTTATCACACTTTTTTACATTTGTCAATCGCTTTTAAAATTTATTATATATTTATCTGTATTCCGGGAAAACGAGCTTGACCTCTGTTGTCAAAGTTGCATACGCCTCATCGAGCAGCCCCTCAAAATCTATTCTTTCAAGCTGCGAGAGAACGTCGGCTAGGCGAGGCTGAGTTTTCGGATGCCTGGGTGTGAACACCGTGCAGCAGTCCTCATACGGCAATATTGAGGTCTCAAAGGTTCCGTATTTTCTTGCCTCGGCAACGATCTCGCTCTTGTCAAGTCCGATACAGGGGCGAAGCACGGGGATGCTGACAGCGGAATCGGTAACTCCTATAGCAGCAAGCGTTTGCGATGCCACCTGTCCGAGGCTCTCTCCCGTGATTATCGCACCGCACTTATATTCCGCAGCGCACCTTTCTGCAAGGCGCATCATGAACATGCGCAAAAGCAGGGTGAAGTAATCCTCGTCGCAGTTATCGCGCAGGATCTCCTGGATATGTGTAAGGGAGATTATATGAACGTGTATCTTAGAGCAGAATTCGCACATCTGCTCAGCGAGCGTAAGCACCTTTTCTCTCGCACGCTCCGAGGTGTACGGGAATGACTCAAAGTGAAGTGCTTCTATCTCAAGGCCGCGCTTTGCCATCATGCAGCCCGCAACCGGAGAATCTATACCGCCCGAAAGCATAAGCAAGCCCCTGCCTGCCGAGCGTATGGGAAGTCCGCCTGCTCCCGGCTCCTGACCCGCTCTTATGTAGGCATGGGTGTCTCTTATTTCAACGGTTATCACAACGTCGGGCGATTTTACGTCAACGCGCAGTCTGCCGCCCGTTGCTTCAAGCACCGCTGCACCGACGTCTCTCGATATCTCAGGTGATTTCAGAGGGAAGGTTTTGTCCGAGCGTCTTGCATCTACCTTAAACGTCCTCTTACCGAGCAGCTTCGTGGGTAGGTAGCTCTTTGCGGTTGCTATTATCGCATCCATGCTTTTTTCACACGCCTTGGCACGGTTGACACCGATTATACCGAAAACGTGCTTTGCCGTTTCATACATTCCGTCCATATCGCACGCATCGTTCTGCGGCTCAACGTAGATCGTGGACTGGTTTGCATATATCTTGAATATTCCGTGCGGTGAGGCTCTTCTGCGAAGCTCCTTTATCAGCATGGATTCAAAGTTACGACGATTCTGACCCTTGAGTATGATCTCACCGTATTTGCAAAGTATTACCTCATCGTTCATTTTTACATCCTCTATTAGTATTTATTTGTGTTCTCAGCGGAGTATTTCCGACCATATAGCGTATGCCGCCTCGTTGTCGCGGAGCGCGCACATGACGACCGTTGCACCGCGACGCATTATGAATGCATCCTCGGCATAGCTGTTATCCACCTCTCCGAGCATTGCACCGAACAGCTCCATGCGTCTTTGGCACATATCGCTGACCAGCAGCGCATCGTAGACCGAATAGCACCTTATCACCGCACATTCCCCTACCGCATCCGAGCGGGAGAGCATTATCAGTGCAATATCCTCGACCGAGTCGGGAGCCTCGGAATACATCGTATAAAACATATCCTCGGAAAAATATCCCGCCTCCCCCTCGCTAACCGACGGAGAGTAGATGAGCGCGGATATTCCGTACCCGTCGCAAAAGCGGCTCATCAGCTCCCGACACGCGACAGGCTTCTCACATGAAGAGAAAACAGGTACGAGAGAAATAAGCAACAGAAGAGCCAAAAAGCTCTTATATGAAAACATTGATTTACATTTTCGCATAATTATTCCTTTCGGCGCGGATGTTTTGTATTATCGTTTGTCCACTATGCGTGGCATACTCATCACTTGAATATTATGCTGAATGTAAGAGAAAAATTACTGATTGTTGCCTCTTCTCACGAGCAAGCCGTGTTTTATATCCCAAAGCTTCCGTGACAGATCGACGTAATATCTGTGGGGATTTTCAAATCTCTTGACCTCTTCCCACAGCGTTTCGACCTGCTCTTTGCAATACTGCTGTATTTCGATTATTTTCGGCAGCTCGTAAACGCACTCGCCACCCACGAATATCGGCACAAGCAGCTCCTTTACGCGGTAATCCGTAACAACCTTTGTTTTCCACGTTTCGGTTGGGTCGAAGAGCGTAAGCGGCTCATTTTCATCGATAACCTCATCATACACGGTTATCTGATCGGCAATTGCTCTTCCGCTTGCTTTATCGAATATTCTGTAGACCTTTTTGAAATGCGGGGTAGTTATCTTCTCGGGATTTTCGGATATTTTTATTTTGGGAACGACCTCGCCGCCCTCTTCCTTTGCGACAAGCTTATACACACCTCCGAAAACAGGATGTGACTTTGCGGTTATCAGCCTCTCACCGACACCGAATGAGTCTATCTTAGCGCCCTGCAATATTATATCTCTTATGATATTTTCGTCAAGCGAATTTGAAACGACTATTTTACACTCGGTAAGCCCTGCCTCGTCAAGCATTGCGCGCGCTCGCTTCGAAAGATAGGTTATATCGCCCGAATCAAGGCGTATCGCGCAACGGGTAATGCCCTTTGGCAGGAGAACCTCTCTGAATGCCTTTATGGCATTCGGAACGCCTGAGCGCAAAACGTCATAGGTATCGACAAGGAGAGTTGCGTTTTCGGGATAGGCTTTGAGGAAAGATACGAAAGCTTCGTACTCACTGTCAAACATCTGCACCCATGAGTGCGCCATAGTTCCCGTAACGGGAATACAGTAATCGCGCTCGGATATAGTGCAGGCTGTAGCCGCGCAACCGCCGATAAATGCAGCACGGCTGCCCAGTATCGCACCGTCAGCCCCCTGTGCGCGCCTTGATCCGAATTCGGCAACGGGTCTGCCGCCTGCCGCGCGTACTACCCTGTTTGCCTTTGTAGCTATCAGGGACTGATGATTTAACGACAGAAGTATAAAGGTTTCTATGAACTGCGCTTCGATAGAGGGAGCGCGGACTATCATGAACGGCTCACCGGGGAAGATCGGTGTACCCTCAGGCACAGCCCATATATCTCCGCTGAAGCGGAACGTGCGCAGATATTCGAGGAAGCCCTCGGAAAACATGTTCTTCGTGCGAAGATACTCAATATCATCCTCGGTGAATTTGAGATTTTTGATATAGTCTATGACCTGCTCAAGCCCTGCCGCTATGGCAAAGCCGCCACCGTCCGGAACGTTGCGGAAAAAAACGTCAAAATACGCTATCTCATCCCCCTTGCCAAGCTCGTAATATCCGTTAGCCATTGTCAGCTCGTAAAAATCGCAGAGCAGAGTATTGTTTATCCTTTCTTTTTCCATCAGAGCCATCCTCACTTCTTATTCTGATTTTTCTCTCTGTCAAGATATCCTTGCAGAATTATTTCGGCTGAGAGCGTATCCACCGCTTCGCGGCGGCGTTTGCCGTATGCTCCGCTCTCCCCAAGGTAACGGTAAGCTACCATTGTGCTCATGCGCTCATCATAAAAATCTATCGGAATGTCCGTGAGCGTGCTGAGTATTTCGGCAAATGTCTTGATAACGTCAGCTCTGCTCCCCTCGCTTCCGTCCATGTTTTTCGGAAGCCCTATGATGATTTTTTTACAGCTCCTTGCCGCAGCCTCTGCCGCAACACGGTTTGCGGTATTTCGCATGCCGCCCTCTTTTATTGTTGTTATTCCCGAGGCGAGCATACCCGATATATCACATTCGGCAAGTCCCGTTCTTACGTCACCGTAATCAACACCGAGATATTTTCCATGCGTTAAATCCATTTACGGCTGCTCCTTTCTGTATGTAAAGATCATAAAGTGCGCATCAAAGGTAAGCTCTGTGAGCGAAAGTACCTTTTCCCTGCCGCTGCTACCTGTTCTGTAAGCATACGGCGTCATCATAAACAGCGCTGCAATTTCCGCGTGCTTATCAAGGTGCACGGTATAGCGCAGCTCCTCTGACGAAATCAAGGAAAAGCCGGGCAGAGCCGTATCGGAAACGGTGTTTTTGTACGGTGTATCGTATATTGCCGCTTTCAGCCCGAACAGATGCTCCTCTGCGGGGATAGCCATAATAAACACACCGCCCGATTTTATAACTCTTGCGGTTTCCTCTATTGCGAGAGGCGAGAAGGTATTCACAAGCACGTCAACCGAGCCGTCACCAAGCGGCATGTGATATGCGCTCGCCACTGCATAATCATCGGCACATTTTTTCTTTGCGGCTTCCTTTACCGCATCCTTTGATATATCAAATGCCACGACACGGGTGCCGCCGTTATCAACTCTATCGCATAGCTTCTCGCGTATTTTACAAGTATAGTAACCCTCTCCGCAGCCTGCATCAAGAAGCACACCGCGAGTGGGCAGGTGCATTGCCGCCAGAGCTGCAACGCGTTCGGCAAGCGGCTCATAGTAGCCACCGCTGAGAAATTCGCGGCGTGCCTTTACCATATCAGCGTTATCACCGTGAGCACCGCCGCTACCAAGCAAAAGATTGTAGTAACCGTAGCGGCTCCTGTCATAGCAGTGACCGCCCTTGCAACGCGCGGCACCGTCCTCGCATATATTCAGTTGTTCGCGACATTTAGGGCAGATAAATAACATAATCAAGCTCCAAAACTATTTTTGATACAAGAAATTACCGATTGGAATGTTGCACAAACCAATCGGTAAACCTCAAAACAAATCGCTGTGCGTGCCTGTTCGAGCAAAGAATAATATCAATTGATCTCCTTTATCTGATATACAAGCAACCAATCCGGTTGAATGTGACATTCTCTGTACCCACTGTAATCACCCGTCAATAAATGATCTCGATATTTTGCATCAAGCGTTTCACCGTTCGCAAGAGCAGTAATAACCTTTTTTATTTTATCAAGATCATGTCCGCGCTTTTGCGCAAGCTTCAAGTCCTTTTTAAACTGATTTGAAGGGACGATTTCATACTTCACTTAAAATGTCCTCCATCATACTGTCCACGTTGTCGTACCTTTTATACTTTTCAGGAGAACGTAACATTTCCTGTGCTTCTTTCATTGCTTCAAGAGTAATCTTGTTAGGAACTTCTCTGGTAATAGAAAACGGAATTCCACCTTCATAAAGCATTTGACGAAGAAAAATGTTTACAGCAGTAGAAAGATCCATTCCAAGATCGGCAAGCATTACCTGCGCTTTTGCTTTGGTTTCAGCATCAAGGCTGATGTTCGTAGATACTTTAGACATAATATCAACTCCTTTCGATAACAGTATAGCATATTATATCTTATTTGTCAACATATTATGTGTTGTTTTTCATATAAAGTATCGAAATATGCGCGTTTTATGTTGGATTTCCAACATAAAAGCATTGAGTCAGCAAAGCTGATGATATACAAGACGAGATATGTTGGTTAGTAGAAATTGCCGTAGACGAGGCGTAAGGGCGCGAAAATCCCGACGGCATAGTTACCTATGTCGAGGGATTTGAGTCGACCGACAACGAAGTATACGACAATTTATACAATCAACATCGCGTCTCCGAATTGTATGGGATATAAGATTGGTAATTTCACATAACCAATCGGTAATTTTTAATGCT